>JAYPCR010000109.1:0-1511 GCA_038124805.1 Candidatus Pelagibacteraceae bacterium | reverse complement strand
ATCATTCTATAATAAAAAACTCTTAGTTTTGGAAAGATAAATTTTTTAGGAAGTCCTTTATAAACATCTGCTATATCTAAGTCTTTGCTATTTGAAGAAAATACTAATCTAGCTATTTGTTTACCACTCCATGGTGCAGAACTCACTCCAACACCCGTATAGCCAAAACCATAATAAATCTCTTCATCTTTAATTTTACCTATTGATGGTGATAATTTTTGAGACAAAGCAACAAATCCTCTCCAATTATATTCAATATTTATATTTGACCATTTAGGAAAAATTTTTTTTAAAAAACTTTCCATTTTTATTGATCGATCTAAATTTGATTGATCACTACCTACTAAATCTCCTCTAGTTCCAAATAAAATTCTGTTATCAGGTAATTTTCTATAATAGTACATTAAGTTTTTAACATTCACTATTGGTGAACTTGTTTTAAAATTATGTAAATCTAATTCTTGTTCGGTTAATTTTCGAGTGACAATAATATTTGAAATTACTGGAAGAATTCTAGAGTTTAATTGTGGTATCAAACCTTCTTGATAAAAACCATTACTTGCAACAACTATTTTTTTAGCAGTAATAGAACCTGACTCACTTCTCAAGATGTAAGAGTTTGATTTTTTTTCAATATGTTTAATTAAAGTATGTTCAAAAACTTTTAATTTTTTTGACAAGGCATATTTTGCAATTCCATTAATGAACTTTAAAGGATTTAAAGCAAAACCAGGCTTATAAGAAATAGCACCAAATTGTTCTGTCCCACTGTGGCCTATTTCCTTAAATTCTTCTTTAGAGTAAACTTTAGTATCTATACCAAATTCTTGTTTATAAATTTCTGCCTGTTCTTGAATTTGGCTAAATTTATTAGGATGGTGTGCTACAATAAAATTACTATCACCAGTGACATCACAGTCGATATTATATTCTTTGATTATGTCTCTTGTATAATTGGAGCCTTCAATTGCATTTTTAAAGTACTTTTTAGTTTCTTCTCTCCCATAAATTTCCTGCATTTTTTTAATTGGAATTTTACTAGGCGGAAAACTACAAAAACCACCATTTCGAGAGGAGGCTCCCCACCCAACTTTTCCAGCTTCTACTAAAATTACATCTAAATTATAATTTTCTATTAAATTTATAGCACATGAAAAACCGGTATAACCCCCACCTATGATGACTATCTCCGAATTAATGTTTTTATCTAATTTATTTAAATTAAATTTTGTATCAGTTGTATCTTCCCAGTAACTTCTAACTGGAGTTTCAAATTTATAAATATCTGAATGATATAAATTATTCATTTATAATTAGATTCTTATGACTAATTTAGAGTTTTAAAACAAAAAAACTTAAGCATTTAAATTTTATTAAAAATACAATACTATCAAATCACTTTATGACAGTTAAAGAAACACATATTGGTGGTTGCGCTTGTGGTGAAAATAGATATGAAACATCGGGCAACCCTGAAAGAGCTAGGGTTTGTCATTGCAGATATTGCCAAC
>JAYPCR010000108.1:0-1511 GCA_038124805.1 Candidatus Pelagibacteraceae bacterium | reverse complement strand
TTTAACTCTTTCAGCCATTGCTCCTGAACAAATAGAAACAGTAGTTGCGCAGAATACCATTTGAAAGAACCAATCAGATCCATCAGAATAACCAGTATCAATTGCACTTGCATCAGACCAAGGCACAAATGAACCTATGTAACCACCTTCTGGAATACCATATGCAAGATTATATCCGAATAACCAAAACATAACTCCAGCAATTGCATATAGTCCAATATTTTTTGCACAAATTACTGAAACACTTTTTGAAGTTACCATCCCAGATTCAAGCATTGCAAAACCTGCTGCCATGAACATGACAAGGAAACCACAAATTAAAAATAATAGAGTATTAAATATAAACCCTACTTCTGCTGAAACAGTTGATTCAGCATTTCCGGCACTTGTTAAACTCATTAAAAAAATTAATGAGAGTAATGGTGCACTAATTAATTTAAAAAATTTAGTCATATCACCTCTTTTGTTAATGAAGTGACTTATAAATTTTAAATTTTATTTAACTAACGTTGATATCGAAAAATGGGTATGCAGATTTTGCATATAGTAACAGCCTTAATGCAGTTTTTAAATTACATTAAGGCTGTTAAAAAAAATTATTTATTGAAAACTTCTTTTAAAGCTTTTGCTGGTAAGAATTTTACCTTTTGAGATGCAGCGATTTGAATCTGTTCACCTGTTCTAGGATTTCTTCCAACTCTAGCTTTTCTTTTAGCTACTTTGTAAGTTCCAAATCCAGCAATTTTTACTGAATCATCATGCTTTAAAGCATCTAAAATAGTGTTGGTAATAGTGTCAAAAGTTCTCTCAGCGTCTGCTTTACTTAAATTTAGCGATCCTGAAAGCTTTGCTACTAGTTGTTTTTTATTCATTTTAGCTCCGGTTTTGTTGATTAATTACATAATTATCATAAGTGTTGATAAATCAAGCTTTTTTTTAGTGTCTTAAAAATTAAAATATACAAGATATTGTATAATCTTAAATAAGTATTGATTTTACTTACTTTTTTAAATTTTTTTTAATTAAAATTATCTAAATAAACCAAGGTCTTTTAGATCATTAAATGTTGTAAAAAACATCAATGATAGCAATAAAAACATTCCGATTCGAAAAAAACCTTCTTGAGTTTTTTGACTTAATGGACGTCCTAAAACTTTTTCAATTCCATAAAACATTAAGTGTCCACCATCTAACATAGGAATAGGAAATAAATTAATTAAACCAAGACTTATTGAAATATAAGCCATCATACTAATAAAAGCTAAAATACCAACGTCTGCAACTTGTCCTGAAATTTTTGCAATTCTTATAGGTCCACCTAATTGCGAAGTATCTGCTTTACCAGCAATCATCCCACCAATATATTTTAGTGAAGAAATGCTTACATAATAAACTTCATGAGCTGCATGATAAATTGCTTGGGCTGGACCTAATTTAACATGATTGATCTCATTATTATAAGCTCCTAATTTTATCCCAACCATCCTTTTATTAAGTTGATTACCTAAATC
>JAYPCR010000107.1:0-1524 GCA_038124805.1 Candidatus Pelagibacteraceae bacterium | reverse complement strand
CCTTGAGCTACATATTTTTCGTAACCTAAATTTTTAACCATCATTTTATTTAACACTTCAGCTATTTTTCTAGGACCATAAGGTTTTGGTGGCGCATCTGAAAAACCAAAACCAGGTAAAGATGGAGCTATGACTGTTACAGCATCTTCAATTTTGCCCCCAAATTGTTCTGGATGAGCTAATGGTTTTATAATTTCTAAAAATTCTATAATAGAACCTGGCCAACCATGCATTAACAATAAAGGTTTTGGATTAGTGCCACTACCCTCTTCTTTAATAAAATGAATATTTATTCCATCAACATTAGTTTTAAAATTTGAAAAGCTATTAATTTTATTTTGGACTTGCTGCCAATTAAATTCGGTAACCCAATAATCTGAAATTTTTTTTAAATAACTATGACTTGTTCCATATTGCCAATGATCAAAATTAGAGATATTCGACCATGGATAATTTTTAACTTTTTCATAAATTTTTGAAAGATCTTCTTGATTAAAATTAACCTTAAATTCTTTAATCATGTGAACAAGTTCTATTAATTTGTTATAAAATAAACTATATACATTTTTTAAATTATTAATAATTATTGTTTAATGCTTTCAAACAAAGAAATTGTCTGTCCAAATAACTTATTGGATTATGCTCATCAAAAGAAAGGTGTTAAAGCTGGTATTGTAAATGCTGGTAAGCCTTTACCAATGTTATCTGTGCAAGATGCAGTTAAAGAAAATTTAATAGAACCTATTTTTATTGGAGACAAAAAAGAAATTATCAATTGTGCTGAGAATTTAAAATGGGATATCTCTCAATATGAAATTATCGATGAACCTGTTGAAAATAATACTGCTGCAATTGCTGCTAAACTAGCAAACCAAGGTAAAATCAAAATCATTGTCAAAGGTCATATTCATACTGATGTTTTAATGAAAGAAGTTCTTAAAAGAGAACACAATTTAATTGGCAAAACTAGACTAAGTCATATTTGGCACACAACAATTGAAAAAAATGGCAAACCTTTAATTATTACGGATGGCGCTTTAAATGTTTTGCCTACTTTAAAAACTAAAATGCACATTTTAAAAAATGTAATTAATTTTTCTAATCGTATAGGAATTGAAAGACCAAAAGTTGCAATTTTATCAGCAACCGAAGAGGTTTTAGAGAGTATCCCTAGCTCAATGGATGCAGCTGAATTAACTAAAATTGCCAAAGAAGAAAATTTAAATGCTGATGTTTTTGGACCACTAGCATTTGACAATTGTATTTCAAAAAAATCTGCAGCAATTAAAGGTATTAAAAATAGTGTTGCAGGAGTAGCAGATGTTTTGCTGGTGCCAACAGTTGAAGCTGGCAATAGTCTGGTAAAAATGATGATTTATTTTATGGGTGCTTGTGCAGCTGGAGTTGTGGTTGGAGGAAAAGTACCAGTAGTCATCACAAGTAGATCTGATGAAGCGCAAGCTAGATTAGCTTCTATTGCTGCTGCAGTTGTTGCTTTAGATTAAAAGTATCATTGAAATAAAA
>JAYPCR010000106.1:0-1571 GCA_038124805.1 Candidatus Pelagibacteraceae bacterium | reverse complement strand
TTTTCTTTTAATAGTCCATTTGGAGCATGTGAAGAATGTGAAGGTATAGGTGTTAAATTAAATGTTGATCCAAATTTAGTAATACCAAATGAAAAAAAAAGTATAGCTGATGGAGCAATAGAACCTTGGGCGAAAACAACTACACTTTATTATGCACAAACTTTGGCTTCGTTAGCTAAGCATTATAATTTTTCTTTAGATGAAAAATGGAACAAATTACCAAAAAAAATTAAAGATATCATTCTTTTTGGATCTGATGATGAAGAAATTAAATTTAATTATGATGATGGGTATGAAAAATATTCTCATAAAAAAACTTTTGAAGGAGTAATAAATAATTTAGAGCGTAGATATCTTGAAACTGATAGTGATTGGAAAAGAGAAGAAATAGCCCAATATCAATCTGACACTAAATGTGAAAGATGTAATGGACATAGGCTTAAAGATGAAGCTCTTTGTGTAAAAATTGATGGGCTACACATCAGTGAAGTTACTGAAAAATCAATATTAGATGCATCAAACTGGTTTAAAAATTTAAATAACTCTCTAGATCCAAGACAATTAAAAATTGCTGAGCATATTTTAAAAGAAATAAATGAGAGACTAAATTTTTTATTAAATGTTGGTCTTGATTATTTAACTCTTTCTAGAGAGTCTGGAACACTATCTGGTGGTGAAGCACAAAGAATAAGGTTAGCATCACAAATTGGTTCAGGTTTAACGGGAGTATTATATGTTTTAGATGAACCATCTATTGGATTACATCAAAAAGATAATGTTAAACTTATAAGTGCTTTAAAAAGATTAAGAGATTTAGGAAATACAGTAATTGTAGTTGAGCACGATACAGAAACCATGGAAAATGCAGATCATATAATTGATCTTGGACCTGAAGCAGGTAGCAAAGGTGGACAAGTTGTGGCCGCAGGAACCATAGAAGAAATTATTAATAATAAAGATAGTATTACTGGTAAATATTTATCAAATAAATTTAAAATCAATGTACCCGCTAAAAGAAGATTGGCTAAGAATGGCAGATTTTTAGAAATCACTGGAGCTACAGGAAATAATTTGCAAAATGTTAATTTAAAAATTCCTTTAGGAAGTTTGACTTGTGTTACGGGAGTTTCGGGAAGTGGTAAATCAACTTTAGTATTACAAACTTTATATAATGCACTAAACTTATCCCTTAATAACAATAAATCTCGAAAAATACCTAAACCCTTTAAAGGTTTTAAAGGTACTGAACTTATTGATAAAATTATTGATATAGATCAATCACCCATAGGCAGAACTCCTAGATCAAATCCGGCTACTTATACAGGTGCTTTTGGACCAATCAGAGACTGGTTTACAGCTTTACCAGAATCTAAAAGTCGTGGATACAAACCTGGAAGATTTTCTTTTAATGTTAGAGGTGGTCGTTGTGAAGCTTGCGAAGGAGATGGTGTAATCACTTATGAAATGCATTTTTTACCTGATGTTTATATTCAATGTGATGAATGCAAAGGAACTAGATACAATCGAGAAACTCTTGAAATTAAATTTAAAGATAAAAGTATTGCAGATGT
>JAYPCR010000105.1:0-1612 GCA_038124805.1 Candidatus Pelagibacteraceae bacterium | reverse complement strand
TTTGGATTAATAACTTTTTTACTAATTCGATCACAATACATTTTAAGCCTTGATAACCCATGACCATAAGCGCCGACTAGTTCTGCATTAATTAAAGCATTAGCAGAGATTTTTGCATGTTCATTAGACAAACCGTATTTTCTAAAAATATTGATTATTATTTTTTTTAACTTTTGGTGATTCATATAATTTATTATGCTAACCATGACGAATATATGAAAATATTAGATACCACAACATTTTTTGAAGAGCATTTTATGATGGGTTTGAGATTTGAAATTTTAGATCCGTTTGTTGATAAATTTATAGTTTGTGAAGCAAAATATACTCATAGCGGAAAACAAAAAAATATAAATTTTGATAAAAAAAAATTTCCAAAGTTTGAAGATAAAATTATACATTTGATTGTTGAGGATGAACCGAAAGAACTAATAAAAAAAGAAAAATTAAACAATTTTGAACTTAGAACGAATAGTATTTTAAGAATTAAAGAACAAAGGAATTATATTTCAAAAGCTTTAAGTAGCTTTTCTGAAAATGATTTTATAATATATAGTGATAATGACGAAATCCCTGATTTAAATAATTTTGATCTAGTAAAAACATCAAAAAAATTTATCATTTTTAGACAAAAGTTATTTTATTATAAATTTAATTTAATGTTACCAGGTATACCTTGGTTTGGTTCAAAAGTTTGCAGAATAAAAGATTTAAAAGATATAGATACTTTAAGATCTATAAAAAATAAAAGATATCCTTTTTATAGATTGGATACTTTATTTTCTAAAATTAAACATCAAAGTGTTCAAATTGTTGAAAACGGTGGTTGGCATTTTTCAAACTTAAAAAATATTAATGAGCTTGAGAGAAAATATTTGAATGATGAAAATCATTCTGAATATGAGTTATTAGTAGGTCACTCTATAGATAGAATTAAAGAAAATATTAAAAATAAAGTTATAGATTACAATCATTTAGCAAAAAAAAACTCGCCTGATCGTTTTAATAAAACTAAACTTGAAAGAATTGAAAATGAAATATTACCTGAAGTGATAATAAAAAACTTAGACAAATATAAGGAATGGTTAAACTAACCTTTTCCTCGCCAAGGGATATATTTAGCAATCAACTTTCTAAGAGTAATATCAAATATTAAACCCAACATTCCCATAATGAAAATTGTGATCCAAATTACTTCATATTGGAAGTATTTTTTAGCAACGTTTTCAACAAAACCTATTCCTGTAGTTCCAGCTAAAAATTCAGCTGCAACTAAAGTTCCCCAACACATTCCAACTGCAACTCTAATACCAGTTAAAATTTCAGGTAGTGAATTTGGAAAGATTACGTATCTTAATATTTGTTTTTTTGAAGCTCCTAAAGAGTGTGCAGCATGAATTTTTGATAATTGAGTTCCAGATGCTCCAGCTCTAGCTGAGATAATCATAATAGATAATGAAACCATAAATAATAAAAATACTTTTCCAGTATTATCAATACCAAGAACAGAAATAACTAGAGGTGCCCAAGCTAAAGGAGGTACTGGTCTATAAAGTTCAATTAGTGGATCAAAAAATCCTTTAGCAAATCTATTTAATCCCATGAACAATCC
>JAYPCR010000104.1:0-1617 GCA_038124805.1 Candidatus Pelagibacteraceae bacterium | reverse complement strand
GAAAAACTGCTGAGGGCACATAGCTTAAAATTTGTTTTACTTTTGGATTCATTTGACTTGTATCAAAATAGGATAAAGACAAAAATTTAGTTAAAAAATTTAAAACACCAGATATAAAAATTCCATACCAAATCATTAATTTTTTCCTTTTCTAAAAATTATTATTAAAAAAGCTATAAATAATGCGGTAAAACTTGATAGAATTATATAAGACTTTAATGGAGCATTATACAAAAGTACCGATAATGATCCTGAAATTAAAATTAAAATTAAATGATCTAATTTTCTAAAATAATTAACCAGTAATGCAATGAATGTTAAAGGAATAGTATAAGCCAAACCTAATTCATCTGGAACAATCGAACCTAAAAATATACCAACTAAAGTACAAATTTGCCAAACAATCCAAAGAGTAAAACCTGAACCTAGTAAATAAAAATGTTTTAAATCATTTTCTTTATTTTTATCAAAATAGATATTTGAAACCGCATAAGCTTGGTCTGTTAATAAATAAGATAAAATAATTCTCCAACCAATTGGTTGTTTATTTAAATATTCGCTTAAACTTGCTCCATATAAAAAATGCCTTGAGTTAACAACAAACGTAGATCCAATAGTTATTATTGAAGATGCGCCACCGGATAGTAATTGCAAAAAAACAATTTGGGATGCACCACCAAAAATAATAAATGAAGTAGCAAAAGTTTCTATGGGGGAAAACCCTAACTCTATTCCTATTGCTCCTAAAATTATTCCAAATGGAACAACTGGTATAAGTAAAGGAAGTACATCAAAAGAGCCTTTAAAAAAAAGTTTAGATTTGATCATCTAAGACCACTCTATATACCTTTTATAATTTATGAGAAATTAAAAATTAAGCTAAATGTTCTATACCTTCACTTATTTCATGAATTCCTTCATAAGCAAAGTAAAGTGCTAAAGCTGCTAGTAAAAAACTTGAAACTCTAAAAAAAGTTCCAATTGGTATGATTTTAGTTATTTTATTTAATCCGAAATACATTATTATCAGTGCAAGAACTCCAACTACTGCACCAGTAAAAACTGGAACTGTATTATAAATCCCTGAACCGATTAAAGCTGCATAAAATAATACTATCTCAAAACCTTCTCTTAAAATTGCTAAGAAAACTGTAAATGAAAGTAGAAAAGGATTTCCAGTATTTATTGCACTATCAATTTTTCCTTCAACATGCTGTTTTGCATTATGACAAAAGAAAGCAACGTAAGCTAACATGCCTGACGCAACTAACATCACTCCACCTTCAAATAGTTCGCTATGTGCACTTGTTAATCCTGAAATTTTTTTAAATCCTAATGCTATAAATAAAGATGCAACAACACCTGCAATCATTCCCCAGAATACAGCGGGTCTTTTATTTTTAGCATTCATCTTATCTAAATACATAAAGATAAGTAGAGCAATTAACATTGCCTCAAATCCTTCTCTTAAAAGAATGAATAAAGAGCTAAAAAAAGGTGTTAAAGATGTTTCCATGAGACGGATATATAGTGCTATTGAGAACTATTGTCAATGAGAATGATTATCAATTGCAAAAAAAAAGCTTTATTTTATGCCTTCCAATCACCTATTTTGCT
>JAYPCR010000103.1:0-1632 GCA_038124805.1 Candidatus Pelagibacteraceae bacterium | reverse complement strand
GTGTAGACTCTGGAAAATTAATTGCAGATTGTATTAATGAAGTTGCAAATGATGCGCCGATGCACTTTCAATGGTATGGAGAATTAATAGATAAAGTTTTTGGTAAAGTTGCTGCTACAGATCCATCGATTACAAGTTTAATTGTTAAAGAACCAATTGGTGTCGTTGCAGGTGTGGTGCCTTGGAATTTCCCTTTAATGATGGCCGTATGGAAAATGGCTCCAGCTTTAGCAGCTGGTTGTTCAGTAATTATCAAGCCAGCTGAAGATACACCACTAACTGCAATTAAAATTGCCAAGTATGCTCAAGAGGCAGGAATTCCAGATGGAGTTTTAAATATTTTACCAGGATATGGAGATGTTGGAGAAGCTTTAGGAAGACACAATGATGTTGATGCAGTCTCATTTACAGGTTCAACTGAAGTTGGAAGATATTTCATGAAATACTCTGGAGAAAGTAATTTAAAAACTATTGGATTAGAGATGGGCGGTAAAAGTCCATTTATAGTTTTAGAAGATGCAAAAATTAGTGATGATCTAATTAATAATGCAATTAACTCTGCTTTTTGGAACGGTGGACAAAACTGCTCTGCAAATATGAGACAGATTATCCATAAAAAAGTTAAAGATGAATTTTTAGATAAAGTTTCAAAACGAATTAAAAAACTAAAAGTTGGTGACCCATTAGATTTAAATTCTAACATGGGCTCAATGATATCAAAGGGTCATTTAGGGGTTGTTGATGGTTATATTCAAAAAGGAATTGATGAAGGTGCTAAATTACTTTTAGGTGGAGTATCGAATAAAAATCAAAAAGGATTTTTTGCAAAACCGACTTTATTTGATGGTTTAAATGAAAATATGACAATTGCTCAAGATGAAATATTTGGGCCTGTATTAGGGGTTTTAACTATTAAAAATGATGAAGAGGCATTAAAAGTTGCAAGCAACTCTAAATATGGATTACACGCTAGTGTATTTACTCAAGATATAAATAGAGCATTTCATTTAGCAAAAAGTTTACCTTGCGGAACCGTTTCGGTTAATACTTTTTCAGAAGGAGATATTAAAACTCCTTTTGGAGGTTATAAACATTCTGGTAATACTTCTAGAGCACAAGGAACTGAAGCACTTAATTCATATCTTCAAACTAAAACTATTTGGATCAGTCACTCTTAATATTTTAAATGGAGTTTCTGGTATTAGGTTTTTTAACTAGCTTAAGTTTAATATTAGCTATAGGTGCACAAAATATTTTTGTTATTGAGCAAGGATTAAAAAAACAATTTGTTTTTTTAGTTTGTATAATTTGTTCTATTTCAGATTTAATTTTAATTTTTGTTGGAATATTTTTATTTCATTTTTTTAATCAATTTTTTACTCAATCAATTGAATTATTACTAAATATTTTATTAATCATTTTTTTAATTTATTTTATCTATTCAAAAATTAAAATATTCAATAAACCAACTGACTTTGAGTTAAACTTATCAAATGTTTCTAAATCAAACATAATCTTCAAAACTCTAGGCTTTACCTATCTAAATCCACATGTTTATTCTGATACAGTATTTTTTTTAGGAAACTTTTCTAAAGGTTTTTTGTTATCTGAAAAAATAACATTTGGAATAGG
>JAYPCR010000102.1:0-1650 GCA_038124805.1 Candidatus Pelagibacteraceae bacterium | reverse complement strand
AAAATTGGTGACTGGATTTTAGTTGAAGGGGTTATTGAAGGTATAGTTGAAAAAATTGGCTTTAGATCTACTTCTGTTAGAAAATTTGATAAGTCTTTGGCTATCATTCCTAACTTTCAGTTTGCAGAAAATGCAGTTGTGAATGTAAGCGAAACATCAAATTGGAGAATTAGATGGGTTATAACTCTTCAATATAATACAACGATTGATCAATTAAAAAAAGTAAGAGAAGAAATTGAAAATTATATAAAAAATAGTAATGATTTTAATCATGCTGCTGGTGTTGCGGTAAGAATAGAAAAATTTTCTGATAGTTCAATTGATTTGTTGGTTAGATGTTTTACAGCATCTAATAGTTGGAATGATTGGTTAGAAGTTAAAGAAAGGTTAGCAATTGCTACTAAAGAAATAGTTGAAGCTAATGGTGCCTCTTTTGCTTTTCCAAGTCAGTCGATTTACATCGAAAAGAAATGATTGCAATTTTTTATTTAGCTTTACAAATTTTAAAAATTTATAGCTATGTAGTAATAGCGAATGTTATAATTAGTTGGTTAATAGCTTTTAATGTACTTAATACTCAAAATAGATTTGTTTACTCTATTTTAGAGCTGACATATCGTTTGACTGACCCAATTTTAAATAAAATAAGACGGTTTTTACCAAATTTAGGTTCACTAGATATTTCTCCAGTAATATTGCTGTTATTGATTTGGTTTGTAGAAATGTGTATGAAGCTCTACATTGCACCTTTAATATTTTAAATTATGATTTTAATTGATGGAAAACAAGCTGCAGCTGATCTTAGAGAGGATCTAAAAAAAGAAGTAGCTGAATTAAAAAGCAAATATAATAAAGTCCCAGGTTTAACAGTAATTTTAATTGGAGATATGGCTCCAAGTCAAATTTACGTTCGTAATAAAGAAAAATCTGCAATTGAAGTGGGATTGAAATCTGAAGTTATTAGATATCCAGATAGTGTTGAAGAAAAAGTAGTATTAGAAAAAATAAAAGAACTCAATCAAGATGATAGTGTTTCAGGTATATTAGTACAGCTACCTTTACCAAAACATATTGATAAACAAAAAGTTATTGAAGCAATTGATCCATCAAAAGATGTAGATGGTTTTCACCCTATGAATGTTGGCAATCTTTCTTCTGGTTATGAAAGTTCTATTCCATGTACTCCTTTAGGTTGTTACTTGCTGATTAAAAAAATTGAGCCAAATCTAAGTGGTAAAAAAGCTGTGGTAGTTGGAAGATCAAATTTAAATGGTAAACCAATGACACAACTTTTATTAAACGAAAATTGTACTGTAACCATTACTCATTCTAAAACCAAAGATCTTAAAGCAGAATGCTTAGAAGCAGATATTATTGTAGCTGCAGTTGGTATCCCAGAATTAGTCAAAGGCGATTGGGTTAAAGAGGGAACTATTGTTATAGATGTGGGTATTAATAAAACAGACAAAGGAATTGTAGGTGATGTTGCTTTTGATGAAGTATCAAAGGTTGCAAAAGCCTTAACCCCAGTTCCAGGGGGTGTAGGTCCTATGACAATTGCGTGTTTATTAAAAAATACTATTGATTGTTTTAAAAGATCAAACAAGTAGTATTTAAAAGAATTTAATGGAAAAAATAATTTTTTTTGTT
>JAYPCR010000101.1:0-1712 GCA_038124805.1 Candidatus Pelagibacteraceae bacterium | reverse complement strand
GACAGTGACATGTTTGCAATTCCTGATCCTGATAGTTTAATTCAATTGCCATGGAATAAAGAAATAGGCTGGCTTGCTTCTGATTTATATATGGATGGCAAACCTGTAGAAGCATCACCAAGAGTTATGCTTAAAGCTCAAATTAAAAAACTAGCAAAAAAAAATTTACAAATGAAATCTGGTGTTGAGTGTGAATACTTTTTGATATCTGAAGATGGCAACTCTATTGCGGACAAGAAAGATATCCAGCCAAAACCTTGTTATGATCAATCAGCATTAATGAGACGGTATGATCTGATTAAAGAAATTTGTGACAGCATGATTGAACTAGGCTGGAAGCCTTACCAAAATGATCATGAGGATGCGAATGGACAATTTGAAATGAATTGGGATTATACAGATTGTTTGGTAACAGCTGATAGACATGTATTTTTCAAATTTATGGTAAAAAATTTAGCTGAAAAACATGGTTTGAGAGCAACTTTCATGCCTAAACCTTTTACTAATTTAACTGGAAATGGTTGTCATGCACACGTTTCGGTTTGGAAAGGTAAAACAAACGTATTTTTAGACAAAAAAGATAGCTTAGGATTAAGTAAAACTGCTTATAATTTTTTAGGTGGAATTATGAAAAATGCACAAGCATTGTCAGCTTTTTTTAATCCAACTGTAAATAGTTATAGAAGAATTAATGCACCACCAACAAAATCAGGTGCAACTTGGTCTCCTAGCAGTGTTTCGTATACAGGAAATAACAGAACTCACATGATTAGAGTACCTGATCAAGGGAGATTTGAACTAAGATTAATGGATGGTGCAGCTAATCCATATTTATTGCAAGCTGGTGTTCTTGCAGCAGGACTAGAAGGAATGGATAAAAAAATAAATCCTGGAAAACCTTTACACTGCAATATGTATACTGATTATAAAAAATATAAAAATTTACCTAAATTGCCTAATGATTTGCCTCAAGCATTAAATTTATTACAAAAGAATAAATCTTTAAGTGATGCTTTTGGAAAATCTGCAATAAATAGCTACATTAAACTTAAAACTTCTGAACTTAAAGAATTTAAGAGAAAAAATAATTTTAATAAGAAAAAACCAATAACTGCTTGGGAAAAAATTAACACTCTAGATTGTTAATTAATGACATCAGTTTTAGAGAACGAAAAATTCAAAATTTCAGAATTAGTTAAAAATCAAAATTTTAATTTTAGTCCAGAACAAATTTTAAGCCATTTACCAGAAAAATATATCGATGAAGCTATCGTATCTATTAAATCCTGGGAAACTTATAAACCGACACCGATACACAATCTCAATAAATTAAATCAAGATCTAAAATTAAATAATATCTTTTATAAAGATGAAGGTTATCGATTTGATTTAAAATCTTTCAAAGCTCTTGGTGGTGCTTTTGCAGTAAATAAAGTTGTCAAAGATAAAAAAGCTAAAACAGTTGCAACAGCTACTGCAGGTAATCATGGACGCTCTGTAGCTTGGGGAGCAAAACGATTAGGTGTCAGTTGTAAAATATTTATCAGTGAATTTGTTTCTGAATCTAGAGCTGAAGCAATGCGAAAGTTAGATGCTGATGTCATTCGTGTTAAAGGAAATTATGATGCTTCTCTGAAAGAATGTATCAAACAATCTACCGAAAATAATTGGGAAATTGTTCAAGATGTTTCTTGGGAAGGATATAAAGAGGT
>JAYPCR010000100.1:0-1717 GCA_038124805.1 Candidatus Pelagibacteraceae bacterium | reverse complement strand
GTTGCCATTGGCATTAGAGGCAAATTTGACATTTAGTTTTTTTTATCTGAATTAAAGTTTTGAAATTTTTTATTGAATTTACTGATTCTACCTTTGTCCATCAGCTTTTGTTTACCACCAGTCCAGGCTGAATGAGATTTAGGATCAATTTCTAGTTTAAGTAAGTCACCCTCAGCTCCCCAAGTTGATTTAGTTTCAAATTGAGTACCATCAGTCATTTCAACTTTAATTGTGTGGTAATTAGGGTGAATGTTTTTTTTCATATCGAGACTTATAGCAAAAGAATTTTTTAAAACAATTAAAAGTTAGCTAATTTTTCCTTTAATTTGCTATTTATATCTGGTGTTGAGGCAACAATTTTCAATTTTTTGGTTTGTGCCATATCTATTTCTTCTATCAATCCGCCAGCTTCTTTAACTAGTATTAAACCCGCAGCAATATCCCATAAATTTAAATCATGTTGGAAATAACCATCATATCTTCCACATGCTAAATAGGCCATATCTAAAGCGGCACATCCAGACTTTCTGTAAGAGATATCTGGTTCAAAATTAATCTTTCCCCCAGTAACAAATAAACATTCATTAATTTGATTTTTTTTTGATACTCTTATTCTATGATTATTTAGAAAGGCTCCATTATTTTTTTCTGCATAAAACATTTCATTTTTAATTGGATCAAAAATAAGTCCTGATATTATTTCTTCATTAGATTTTAAGGCTATAGATATTGCAAAATGTGGAATACCATGTAGAAAATTAATTGTTCCATCAATCGGATCTATTACCCAGGTATTTTTTTTATCTTTTTGTTCGTCGTAACCGTTTTCTTCACTAAGTATAGAATAATTTGGTTTAGCTTTTTTTAATTCTTCAATTATAATTTTCTCAGCTTTAATATCAGCATTTGATACAAAATCAGTTGGACCTTTTTTTGAGACTTGTAATTTTTCAATTTCTCCAAAATCTCTAATAAGTGCTTTTGAGGCTTTTTCGCTAGCCTTAATCATTATATTTAAATTTGCAGATATTGAATTCATGAAATTATATTTTTTTCACGTATTCTAAATTTCTGGTATCAACAATCACCTTATCTCCCGCTTCAATAAAGGGAGGAACCTGTATGTTTAATCCATTATCTAAAGTTGCTGGCTTATAAGATGATGAAACTGTTTGTCCTTTTAATGCTGCATCTGTACTTTCAATTAAACAAGTAACTTGATTTGGTAATTCTATTGAAATTGCAACTTCATTATGAAAACTTACAGAAACCTCTAGATTTTCTGTTAATAGTTTACCTTTTTCACCAACTATTTCTTTTTTAATTTCTATTTGATCAAAAGATTTTGGATTCATAAAAAAATAGTTTTGATCATCTTCATATAAATAATTAAAATTTGTTTCTTCTAATGAAGCTTTTTCTACAGTTTCACTTGATCTAAATCTTTCATTTAGTTTAGTTCCTTTATTTACACTTTTCATTTCAACTTGCGCAAAGGCTCCACCTTTACCAGGTTTTACATGTTGTGTTTTTAGTACTTGCCATAAATCATCTTTATATTCTAGCAACATCCCAACTCTAATTTCACCTGCATTTATTTTCATTTTAATTTCTCTAATGCCTCTTGAGGGTTATATTTTTTATTATTCCAAATGTAGCCTGAAATAGCTAAAAAATTAGCTTTATTCAATAATAGTTTTTTATAATTATTTGAGTT
>JAYPCR010000099.1:0-1722 GCA_038124805.1 Candidatus Pelagibacteraceae bacterium | reverse complement strand
TTTTATAATTATTATTTATTTTTTTTAAATTTTTAGAATAACCAATTTTATAAAGATTTTTTATAAAAATATTTTCTTCATATATAGATAATTTTTGATTTCTCAACTTTTCAAGTTTTCTTTCATTTAAACTATGAAAATATCCTATTTTTTTTTTAGATAAATATTTCCATGGAAATTTTTCTCCTGGATCTTTTTTTCTATCAGGAGATATATCTGAATGACCCAAAATATGTTTACGATTAATTTTATATTTTTTTATTAAATAATTACTTAATTTTAAAATTGAATTAATTTGTTTTTTTGAAAATTTATCATACTTATAATCATGTCCAGGATTACTAATTTCAATTCCAATTGAATATCTGTTTAAAGACTTATAATTTTTCCATCCTGAAATTCCAGCATGCCAGGCTGTATATAAATCAGGAACCAAATTTAAAATTTCTCCATTTTTTTTAACAAAGTAATGACAACTAACATTTGAAGAGTTATCAATTAATTTATAAATTGCATCTAGTTCTTTTTTCATTCCAGTGTAATGAAAAATAATAAATTTTATTTGTTTTTTTTTTCTTTTTTTTAGATCAAAATTGGGTGAATAACTTAAAGTTGTATTAATGCTTCTTTTCATTTGCTAGATTTAGGCTTTATATAAACACTTTATAGACATCTTTTAAATTTAATTGCTATTTTAAATAATATAAATCTATAATATATAACTAGCGATGATTAGACATTTAAAAATTTTTATTATTTCTATTTTTTTATTTATATCAAATGCTAGTGCAGGATCTGATGGTGAAATAGAATTAAAAGATAATCAACCTAAAGAAATAAAAGATTGCTTTGAGCCATTAAATAGAGCAACTTTTTCATTCAACCAAGGATTAGACAAAGCAGTGATTAAACCAATCGCAAAAGGTTATAGAAAATTGCCAGATCCAGTTCAAAAAGGCACAAGTAATGCTTTAAGAAATTTATCTAATCTTATAACAATCCCAAATAATGTTTTGCAGGGTGATATTAAATTAGCATTTATAAATACTGCTAGATTAGCATTAAATACAACGGTTGGACTACTAGGAACCATAGATGTTGCAAACAAAGTAGGTTTCCCAAAATATGAAAAAGAAGATTATGGTCAAACTTTAGGTGTTTGGGGATTTGGACCAGGTTGTTATTTAGTGCTTCCAATTTTAGGACCATCAACACTAAGAGACACCGCAGGCTCTTTTGTAAACGTACTAGGAGGAGATCCTTGGTATAACGCATCAATGCATGGTAATAATGAATTTTTAAGTCGAGAATTTTATTTAACTACAAAAGCATTAGGTGGTATTGAATTTAGAGCGGATAATATAGAGTCGCTTGACAATCTTGAAAAAAACTCTTTAGATTTTTATGCATCTGTAAGAAGTTTATATACTCAAGATAGAGAAAATAAAATTAGAAACTCTCAAAGAGGAAATATTGAAGTTATTTATAAAGATGAACAGGATTGGGAAGAAATTGAAACTAAAAAATAAAAATTAAAAATATGAATTTTAAAAAAATTTTTCTAATTTTATTATTTTTACTTACTCAAAATTCTAATTCGTTTTCTATTGAACCTGATGTATTTGTTCAATCTACTGTAAATCGAGCTTCAGCTCTACTATCTAAAAACATAACTAAATTAGAAAAAATTAATGAACTTAAAATAATTGCAAAAGAAACTGT
>JAYPCR010000098.1:0-1757 GCA_038124805.1 Candidatus Pelagibacteraceae bacterium | reverse complement strand
ATTTCAAAAGCAGGTCTAGGTGGATCTATAGCATTAATTTCTATTCCTTTAATGACAACAGTTATGCCATTGGGGCAGGCACTTGCTATTACATTACCTATCTTAATATTTTCTGATTTTGTAGCGATGTATAAATTTAGAAAAAACTTTGATTTAGATACATTAAAGTTAATTATAGCTGGTTCCTCTATTGGAATTGTAATAGGTGCGGTAACTTTTAAATTTTTTTCAGATGATATGTTAAAATTTATTGTGGGTATAATGGGATTTTTATTTACCACACATTATTTTTTCTTAAAAAAAGATAAAAACAAAGCTAGCAGTAAATCAAATTTAAAAGGTGGTTTTTTTTCAATTATATCTGGGTTTACAAGTTTTTGTGTTCATGCTGGAGGTACACCTTTAAGTGTTTATCTATTGCCTCTAAGGTTGCAAAAAGAAAGTTATGTAGGCACAAGAGTAATTTATTTTACATTTGTTAACTTATTCAAATTACCAATTTATATGTATTTATCGATGATTAGTTTTGAGAGCTTTCAATATTCAATAATGCTAATGCCTGTTGCTATAATAGGGATTTTAATTGGTTACCAGTTAGTAAAAAGAGTTGAAGAAAAGTTATTTTACAATGTACTTTATACTTTGATTTTTATTTCTAGCTCTAAATTAATTTACGATTTTTTTATTTAACGAAAGTATCGTTAAATTGATTTGAAACTCTTATAAAGGTTGTACACTTACTCAATTGTTTTAACGAAGGAGCACCCACGTAAGTGCAGCTACTTCTTAGACCACCAAGAATATTTAACACAGTATCATTTATTTTGCCTCTATATTTTACTCTTACAGTTCTACCTTCACTACTTCTATAATCAGATAAACCACCATAATGTTTTTTATTAGCAACTTCAGAACTAGAACCATAAAATTCTATAAATTTATCTCCATTTATTTTAACAATTTTACCATTACCTTCATCGTGCCCTGCAAGCATACCACCTAACATTACAAAATCTGCTCCACCACCAAATCCTTTCGCAACATCGCCTGGACAAGTACAACCGCCATCAGCAATTACATGCGCTCCAAGTCCATGAGCAGCATCTGCACATTCAATAACAGCACTTAGTTGCGGATATCCAACACCAGTTTGAATTCGAGTTGTACAAACACTTCCAGGTCCAATACCTACTTTAACAATATCAGCGCCACTTAAGACTAATTCTTGTGTCATATCAGCGGTTACAACGTTACCTGCAATAATCGTTTTAGTTGGATATTTTTCTCTAACTGATTTTACAAAGTTCGTAAAATGCTCTGAATAGCCATTAGCTACATCAATGCAAATAAAGTTAAAAAAATTGAATTCTTTTAGGACTTTATCTAGGTTTTCAAAATCCTCTTTTTTAATACCAACACTTAAAGCAATGTTTGGATATATCTTTTTTATATTTTTATTTTGCTTAATTTTTTTAACATCATGTTGTTTTGTTAAACAAGTAATCATGCCGTGTGCATTTAATTTTTCAGCAATACTTAACTCCCCAACACCATCCATGTTAGCTGCCATTATAGGAATTCCAGACCATTCATGATTACTGTACTTAAATCTATAAGTTCTTAAAAGATTGACATCTTTACGACTTTTTAGGGTACTTCTTTTGGGTCTAAATAAAACGTCCGAGTAATCTAATTTTAGCTCTTCTTCAATTCTCATAGAGCTAAAACTATAATTCTAATACAAAAATTCAATTTAA
>JAYPCR010000097.1:0-1791 GCA_038124805.1 Candidatus Pelagibacteraceae bacterium | reverse complement strand
CCAATTAATCAAGCTGCAAAAAAATTGAATGAATTTTTTAAAAAAAATAAAATTAATTTAGTAGTGGATCAAAAGTATTTCCCTATTTCAAATAATAAAATATCAAAATTAAATGTGTTATTTTCCGCATCTTTTGGCAGACAACTTGAGTATTACACAGGTATGGTTTTTAAAATTGATATTAAAACTAAGTCAAAAACTAAAAACATAATCAATGGTGGCAGATACGATAAATTAATTTCAGATCTAGGTTCAAATAAGCCAGTTGCAGCAGTTGGGGCTGCATTAAATTTATAATTTTATGAAAAATATAATAAATATTGGTATTCCAAGTAAAGGCAGACTTCGAAAAGATGTTTTAAATATTTTCAAAAAAAAGAGGTTAAATTTAATCTCTGAAAGAGGAGAAAGAGATTTATTTGCTTCAATAAAAGGTCATAAAAATATTAAAGTAGTTTATTTACATGCAAGAGAAATAGTCCAAAGACTTGGAGATGGTTCATTAGATATTGGTTTTTCAGGATATGATTTACTTAAGGAAAGTGAAATTAATATTCAAAACAAGATTAGCGTTTTAAAAAAATATGGCTTTGGTAAAGCAACATTAGTTGTTGCAATACCAGATGTTTGGTTAGATGTGCAAACGATTGCAGATCTTGAGGAAATAGCTTTTCAATTTAAAGATCAAAAGAAAAAAAGACTAAGGGTCGGCACAAAATATCCTAATCTTACTCGAGAGTTTTTATTTTCAAAAGGTGTTACTCAATTTCAATTAGTCGATAGTTTGGGTGCAACTGAGACTTATCCATTTACAGGTTCTGCTGAAATTATAACTGATATCACTTCTACTGGAGAGACTCTAAAAGCTAATAATTTAAGAATATTAAAAGATGGTGAAATTTTAAAATCTGAAGCTTGTATGATGATTTCTAGAAGTTCTCAAAAAAATAAAGAAGTACAAAAATTAGCTAAATTACTTTCTAAAAATTAATTATTAAAAATAAAATAATTTTTTTTAAAAGAAATTTAATTTAAAAAGTCTTCATGTGTCAAAACGAAGCCAAATAATCATTGATATTATTATGTTTTTATTCAGTAATTTTGAAATTTATTTGTAATTTAAATAATCACGTATATCTTTCTTTATATGGATACGATTCTTTTGATTATTCTAATTCTATTACTTGGAGTAGTTTCTGTAATTCTTTACCTAAATTTAAAGTCTAAGCCAATAGATGAAAATCAAAATAAACAAGCTGAAGAAATAACTAATTTAAAATCTGAAATCTCAAGCTTAAAAGATACTTTAAATTCAACAATTAATAATTCACTAGGATCAATATCCACCTCATTCAATGCATTATCTACTGGTGTAACTAAAGATATGACCGAAACCTTAACCAAGGTAGAGGAAAAAGTTGGAAGCTTTAACCAACAAGTTCAATTGCTGAACCAAAGCCAAGAAGGCATAACTAAAATTTTAGCCGGGGTTAAAAAATATGGAACACTTGCAGAATTTAGCTTAGACGCGCTTATCAAAGACTTGTTACCAGCCTCACAGTATATGACCAATGTTAAAATGAAGGAAGATACAAGTGAAAATGTAGAATTTGCTATCAAACTTCAAGGAGATGTGTTGGTTCCAGTTGATAGTCATTTTCCAGTTGAAAAATTTAAAGCAATTACCGATGGTCATGACGCGGAAGATAAAAGGGCTGTTGCAGACGCTAGAGCTAAATTAGCTAGTGCTTTTAAAGCAAAAGCTAAAAGTGTGAATGAGAAATATATTGT
>JAYPCR010000096.1:0-1821 GCA_038124805.1 Candidatus Pelagibacteraceae bacterium | reverse complement strand
TTTATTCTCTAAAATTAACAAATTCGATAGGTAAACCTATATCAATAGTTTTTATTGCAGCAATCGCTTCCTGTAAATCGTCTCTTTTTTTACCATCGACACGCAATTCTTCACCTTGGATTTTAATTTGAATTTTTAATTTTAAAGTTTTTATGTGAGTAGTAATTTTTTTTGCATTTTCTTGGCTAATACCTTCTTTTAATTCACTGATCTGTCTAATTGTGCCGCCAGTAGCATTTTCAGAATTTTTTACACTTAAAACTCTAGGATCAACTTTACGTCTTATAAGATGAGTTTGTAATAGTTCATTAACTTGTTTAAGTTTTAAATTATCAGGTGCTAAAGTAGTAATTGTTTTATCTTTTCTTTCTATTGAAATATGCAATCCTTTAAAATCAAATCGATTGCTAATTTCTCTTAAGCAGTTTGCTAAAGCATTATCAAATTCTTGATAATTAATTTTACTAATGACATCAAATGAAGGCATAATTTTTAAATTTTAATTTTTATATCATTTTTTAAAGATGTATAAAATCAGTAAATACTGTTAGTTTTTATTTAGAGTTAGTGATAATTATTCAATGATGATCAACTTAAAACTCAATCAAAGTTTAATTGAAGAATTTAATGAAAATGGTTTTTTAATTTTAGACCAGTTCATTGATTTGGATTGGATTGATAAATTAAAGAGTAAATTTGAACCTTTATTTAAAGGTGAATTTGAAACTGGAATTGAGCCTGATGAATGGAATTGGAAATTCGGCAGAGATCCTGAAGATGTAACACGACAAATCTGTAATGGTTGGAAATCTGATAAATTAATCAAAGAAATAGTCTGCCATCCTGTAGTAGGTGAAGCGTGTTCTAGATTAATGAATTGGAAGGGTGCTAAATTAATTCAAGATAACGTATTATGGAAACCACCAGGTGGCAAAACTTTAGGTTATCATCAAGATGCGGCCTATGACGATTGGATAATCCCACAAACTATGATGACTTGCTGGATGTCACTAGATAATACTTCGCAATCAACTGGAACTTTAGAGTATGTTAAAGGATCTCATAAATGGGGATTACAACCACCTAAAGGAGAATTTCATTCACCAAAAGATTATAAAGAACAACTTAATATTTTTGCTGAAAAGAATAATAAAAAAATTGAAATTGTTTATGTAGAGGTTCCAGCAGGAGGTGTTTCATTTCATCATGGATATATGTGGCATGGTTCTGGAATAAATACTTCAAAAGATCATCGAAGAGCTTTGGTTTCACATTGTATTCCATCTGATGCAAAGTTTCATCCAACCAACGAAGGTGGAACTGCTAAAATTTATAAAAAATATAAAAAAGAAAATAGTGATGAATTAGATGAAAAATATTTCCCTTTATTATGGGAAAATAATTCTATTTAGAACCATCAAATCTTTCATCATCTTTTTTTGAAGGTTTATAAGTTGGTGATGTTTCAAAATGTTCTTCGCATTTAATATCAATATAAGGTGCTTTTGATCTAGTAAAGATTTCACCTGATACCCCAAACCAAAAGCTTGGTGGATCAAATGTAGCTGCTGCAATTGCAGTTAAACCTTTTAATGCAGGAGCAGAAATAGTCCAATAAACTGTCGTTCCACATTTTTTACAAAAATTAGTTTCAAAATTATTGCCGCTTTCAGTCGTAAATTTATATTGATTATAGTTTTTAGATAAATGTTTTATGTTTTCATCTTTAAACCAAGCACCAACACCAAAAGGGCTTCCTGATCTTAGTTGGCAATATCTGCAATGACAAACCCTAGCTCTTTCAGGGTTGCCCGATGTTTC
>JAYPCR010000095.1:0-1855 GCA_038124805.1 Candidatus Pelagibacteraceae bacterium | reverse complement strand
AAAAACACCTACTAAAGTAAATAGACAAACATAAAATACAAACATCCAATCTGTCTGAAAACCATCAATTACATCACTTAAATAACCCATTAATGATTTTATTGCGATTATAAATAAAGAAGTAGCAACTGCAATATTCATGCTTAAACCAGTTAACAGAACTAATGCAGGAATAATTAAAAACCCTCCACCAGCACCAACAAAACCAGTAAGTTGACCAACAATTAAACCTTCTAAAATAATAATAATATTTCTTTCATATGCATTTTTATCATTGGTTTTTGATAGAACGGGCTTTCTATCTCTGATCATTAAACTTGATGAAACTAACATCAACACAGCAAACAAAATCATGATCAGAAAACTTTTTTCTAAAATAAAATTTCCAACTAAAATTTGATCCGGTAAAAAGGGTAAAACTACTTTTCTTGCAAGGACCACACCAATAATAGAAGGGATTCCAAATATTATTCCAGTTTTAAAATCAATTAACTTATCTTTAAAACTTGCAACACAACCAAATACAGCAGTTAAACCTACTAATAGTAATGAGTATGTAGTGGCTTGAATGATATCTATTTGAAATAAATAAACTAAGATTGGTAGAGTTAGAATAGAGCCTCCTGCTCCCAAAAATGAGAGCACTGTTCCCATAAAAAAGGATGCAATTAACCCTATTATAAACATATGATTTTATTAAAATATTACTTTAAGCTTTAATCGGCTTATGCATTGGCACATTCCAATCTTTACCCTTAAACATCACATTCCACTGTAGATATGGGAAAAGTTTAGATTTCATTTGCCAATATAGAGCTCTTGGTTCTCTTGGATCAAGTGGGAAACTTGGAGTAACAACACCACCATAACAAAACTCTGCAAGCATTACTTTTCCATAAGCAACTGTTAATGGACAAGCTCCATACCCATCATAGTGTTTATACGCTGCAGATGATTTTGTAATATCTTTATGAATATTATGAGCAACAATTGGCGCTTGTTTTCTAACAGCTGCACCTGTTTTTGCATTTGGTGCATTCATTACATCACCTAAGCTATAAATGTTTTCATACTTTGTATGTCTTAATGTTCCAACTTTATGATCAACATCGACCCATCCAGCTGCATCAGCAAGAGGACTTTGCTTAATAAAATCTGGAGAAGTTTGTGGAGGAGTTACATGAATAAAATCAAATTTCTTTGTAACTTCTTTAGTATTGCCATCTTTGTCAGCTTCTTTAAATACAGCTTCTTTTGCATCTCCATTGACTGAAATCAAAGTATGCTGAAAACTTCTTTTTAAACCATAAAAATCACAAATATCATTCAATGGTTTTTGAAAATATGGCACTCCAAAGATTACAGGTTTTGCGCATAAAAATTCTAATTCACAATCACCTAAAATTCCTTTTTGTTTTAAATGATCTGCAGCAAGATACATAATCTTTTGAGGTGCACCTGCACACTTAATCGGCATTGGTGGCTCAGTGAATAACATTGTTCCTTTGTCAAAATTTTGTAAACATCTCCAAGTATATTCAGCCATGTCTGCATCATAATTTGTACACACATTGTTTTTACCTAAAGACTCTTTTAATCCAGCAATTCCATCAAAGTTTAATTTAATTCCTGGGCAAACTACTAAATAGTCATATGAATAAGAACCATTATCAGTTTTTACAGTATTATTTTCTGGTTCAAAAGTTTTAGCATATTCTTTAATCCAATTAACATAACTCGGCATCACTTCAGACATCGGTTTAATCGTTTTATTTTTATCGTATGCTCCAGCACCAACTAAAGTCCATGCAGCTTGATAAAGTGATTTGTCAGATGGTTCGATAATAGAAATTGA
>JAYPCR010000094.1:0-1887 GCA_038124805.1 Candidatus Pelagibacteraceae bacterium | reverse complement strand
GCAGGATGTCAGTTAGTTGCAAGTTGCGATCTTGCCTACAGCACTAATGATGCAATATTTGCAACACCAGGAGTAAATATAGGTCTTTTTTGCAGTACTCCAATGGTTGCTGTGAGTAGAAAAATTAACAGAAAAACCATGATGCAAATGTTGTTAACTGGTGAACCAATTAAAGCAGATTATGCTAAACAGATTGGATTAATTAATAATTATTTTCCGAAAAAAAATTTAGATAAAGAAGTCCTAAAAATTGCAAAACAGATAGCTTCTAAATCAAATTTAACCATTAAAATTGGCAAAGAAGCATTTTATAAACAATTAGAATTACCTTTACGAAAAGCCTACAGTTATACCAGTAAAATGATGACAAAAAATATGATGGCAATGGATGCTAAAGAAGGCATCTCGGCTTTTTTAGAAAAAAGAAAACCAAACTGGAGAAATAAATGATTTCAAAAAGTAAAAAAAACTTATTCATTATTATTTTTATAATTTTAGGGATGTTGGTAGTTTTAAAATTTAGAGATCATAACCTTCAAAGAGCAGTTGAAGCTTGTGTTGCTGGTAGTAAACAGTTAGCGACGATTACAGATTTAGAAGCAGCTAAAAAGTTTTGTGAGGAACAAATCTCAAAAAAAGATTAGTTAATGGATGATTTAAAAAGAATTCTAGAAAACCATAAATCAATTGCAATGATTGGAGTTAGCAAAGATCCAAAAAAACCTTCAACTATTGTTATGAAGTATATGCAAGAGTATGGTTTTAAAATTTATCCTGTTAATCCTTCTGTTAAAGGACAAAAAATTTTAGGTGAAGATGTTTACGAAAAATTAACTGATATAAAGTCAGATGTGGGTATAGTTAATGTATTTAGACCTTCAAAAGAGGCTGAAAAAATAGCTGAAGATACTGTAAAAATTGGAGCCAAAGTTTTATGGTTACAGTTAGGAATAAAAAATGAAAAAGCTAAAGAAATTGTAGAATTAAATAATATTGAATATGTACAAGATAGATGTACAAAGATGGAGTATCAAAAATATTTTTTAAAAATGAGACAAGCGTTTCCAGTATTACAAAATTAAATGAATATAGTTAACTTTACACCCATATCAGCATTTACTGGAGGAGTTATCATCGGTTTAGCTGTTGTAGTATTTTTTTTATTAAATGGTCGTTTAGTAGGTATTAGCGGTATTGCTAGTAATGCTCTTACTGAAACAAATAAAAGATTTGATAATTTTTTATTTCTAATTGGCTTAATTATAGGTCCAATTTTATATACTTTATTCACTAAACAGCAAATCAATGTCACAATTTCAAACTCATATATCTTATTAATTGTTGCAGGTTTATTAGTTGGATTAGGAACTAGAATTAGTGGTGGTTGCACGAGCGGTCATGGAATTAGTGGTATAGGTAGATTTTCATTAAGATCTATTACAGCGACAATAACATTTATGATTGTTGGAATAATAACAGTTTATATTAAAAATTTGATATGAATAAATTAGCATCATTAGTTTCAGGGATAATTTTTGGCGTTGGGTTAGTAATTTCAGAAATGATTAATCCTGCAAAAGTTTTAGGTTTTTTAGATTTATTTGGTAACTGGGATCCATCATTAGCTTTTGTAATGATTGGAGCACTTGTAGTGTCTTCTCCTATGTTTCATTTAATTAAAAATAATAAAAAACCTGTATTTGCTGAAAAGTTTGACTATTCAAATAATAAAAACATCAATTCTAAATTAATAATTGGATCAGCACTTTTTGGTGCAGGGTGGGGTCTTGGAGGATTATGTCCAGGTCCAGCAATTTCTTCAATTGCACTATTAAATGTTTATTCAATTGCATTTGTAATATCAATGTTTGTTGGATTTTATTTAGT
>JAYPCR010000093.1:0-1888 GCA_038124805.1 Candidatus Pelagibacteraceae bacterium | reverse complement strand
AGAACTTTCATCGAAGTAACTCATGAAGCAAATGCTAGATACAAAGCTGGTAAATCTGACTTAGGTGTTATAGCTAAAGACGCTGAAATGAAACTTGAAGACTCTAATGGTACATTATCTGGCTTCAAATTCTTAGATGCGAATGAAACTAAAACTTCTATGGAAAGTGGAAACCTACACAAATTCCTACAAGGAATGGGTACTCCTAAAGGTTTCGTAGATACTAGTTACTTACCTCTATAATTTTTATAGATAAAAAAATATTTAAATAGGCGCCAATAAAAATTGGTGCCTATTTTTTTTTAAAAATTTCGATTATAAGGTTCATTTATGAGTGATCTGATTTCACAAAATCTTAATATGATTTTTAAAACTCCGAAGGGTGAAACAGTTCATGCGCTTAAAGATGTAAACTTTACTTTAAAAAAAGGTGAACTCTTAACAGTATTAGGTCCTTCTGGATGCGGAAAGACAACTCTACTTAATATAACTGCAGGATTTATTAGACCCACTTCAGGAAAAATTACTCTTAATAATAAAGAGATTGATGGACCTGGTGTTGAAAGAGGAATGGTATTTCAACAAGGGGCATTATTTGAATGGTTAACTGTTGCTGAAAATGTGAATTTTGGTCTTCGAATGAAAAAAGAAGATCCAATTAAAACTGCAAAAAAAGTTGATGAATGGTTAGAAATTGTTGGGCTAAAAGGATTTGGTAACACTCCTACTTACCAATTATCAGGTGGTATGCAACAGCGTGTAGCTCTTGCAAGATGTTTAATTAATAACCCTGATTTAATTTTAATGGATGAACCGTTAGGAGCATTAGATGCATTAACTAGAGAAAAAATGCAGTCATTAGTTTTAAAAATTTGGAAAGAAACAGGTAAAACAATTATTTTAATCACCCACTCTGTTGAAGAAGCATTATTGCTTGGAGAAAGATTGTATGTAATGGCACCAAGACCTGGAAGAATACATAAAGAATATAATCTTCCATTTGCAAGTATGGGTCTTACTCAAGATTTAAGAGAAATAAAAAAGAATAAAGATTTTGCATCAAAAAGAGAAGAGATACTAACCATGATTTGGAACATGGAAGAAGAAATTATGGGGAAAGATAATTAATGTTAACACAAGCAGTAACCATATTAATTATAGTAGCGATCATTGGCTGTATTCTTTATGGCAGAAAATTAATTCGTACTGAAAAAGTAGATGCAGTATTTGGTAACCCTGAAAGAGCTAAAGGTGGTACGCACTGGGTTATATTAGGTAGTAGCGTAATCCTATTAGTGTGGATGTACTACTCATGGGATATTGCAAAAGGATTTTATCCAAAATCAGCAAATGAATTATGCCAAGTTGCTAAAGTAAACGACTCGTTAGTTGCGCTTAAGTATCAATTTCCAATTGATGAAAGAGAATTTAAAACAACAACCATTATCAAGAACGAAAATAAAAACCTTCAAGATATATTAAATCTTATTCAAAGATCTGAAAAATTAAATCCACAACAAAAAAATGATTTAGGTAATTTTGTAAATCAAACAATCAATCTAATTCCAATGTTAACTAGTTATGATTTAATGGAATTAGAAACCAAAAACACAATTCAAGAGATCACGGATAAAATTAACGATCTAACATCAAGATTTAAACAAGCAGATTATCCTTTTGAAACAGCAGAACAAAAAGCTGAAAGATTAAAATTGTTAGAAGATCAAGGAGACTGGAGTTTAATTAAAGTAAGAGCTGGTACAGGATCAATAGAAAATACTATTGAAGTACCTTTAATTGCAGAAACTGCTAAAGGTTTAAAATTTAGTAAAGCTGCTGAAGAATTAAATTTAATCAATGATGAATTTTTTAAATTAAGAAATCATAA
>JAYPCR010000092.1:0-1896 GCA_038124805.1 Candidatus Pelagibacteraceae bacterium | reverse complement strand
GCTGGAACTGAACTTCTTTCTAAGAAAAAGAATACAGTTGCTGCTAAACAAGCCATTGATACTAGCCAGAATGAAATTCCAACAAAATCATCAGAAGCTAACAACACAGTTTCTGCGTTTGCTACACCTGTAACACCCATTAGGGCAACAGCTGTAAGAGCAAACAATTTTAGTTTTTTCATAAAAAACTCCCTCTTTAAGTTAGTTCTTACTTATTAGTTTATATAAACTAGACTTAAGTAAACTTAAGTCATAATTGGCGGTTAAATAACAAATTAATTAATATTTTTGAAGACTTAAATGCCATCAATAACTATTGATTTTACTGAATTTTTAAAATTAAATACAATTTATAAGTTAAAAACATAAAAAATAACAAAAAACGAATCAAATTATAGTGTCAGAAAAATTTCAAAAAATTTACCAGCATTCTATTGAAAATCCTGAAAATTTTTGGGCTGAAGCAGCTAATGATGTCTTTTGGTTTAAAAAACCAACTAAAATTTTAAATAAAAGTAACCCACCTTTCTATAAATGGTTTGAAGATGGTGTAACAAACACCTGTTATAATGCATTAGATGTTCATATTGATAATGGTCAAGGTGATAAAACTGCATTAATTTATGACAGTCCTATTACAGGTAATAAAAGCCAATTCACATATAAAGAGTTAAGACAAAAAGTTTCAAAATTTGCTGGTGCTTTAAAAAATCAAGGAGTGCAAAAAGGTGATCGAGTTATAATTTATATGCCAATGATACCTGAAGCAGTCGTTGCGATGTTAGCGTGCGCAAGAATTGGTGCTATTCACTCTGTAGTATTTGGTGGTTTTGCTTCAAAGGAACTTGCGAGCAGAATAGATGACAGTAAAGCAAAGGTTTTAATCACAGCCTCATGTGGTTTTGAGCCAGGTAGAACTGTAGAATATAAACCATTGGTAGATGCAGCAATTCAACAAGCAAAACATAAAATTGATAATTTGATTTTATTTCAAAGACCAGGTCATGAAGTTAAATTGAATGCTCCAAAAGAAATTAGTTTTGATGAAGCTATGGCAAATGCTGCTGAGGCTGATTGTGTTGAGATGAACTCAAATGAATATGCTTATATTTTATACACCTCAGGAACTACTGGAACTCCTAAAGGGATTGTCAGAGATATAGGTGGGCATATTGTTGCTTTAAAATGGACCATGAAAAATATTTATAACATTGATACTGATGATGTTTGGTGGTCTGCAAGTGATATTGGCTGGATTGTAGGTCACTCCTATATTGTTTACGCACCTTTGTTTAAAGGATGCACTACAGTTTTATTTGAAGGTAAACCAGTTGGCACTCCGGATGCGGGGGTTTTTTGGAAGATTATATCTGACTATAATGTAAAGTCTTTATTTACAGCTCCTACAGCTTTCAGAGCTATCAAGAAAGAAGATCCTGAGGGAAAATTTTTCTCTAAATATAATCTAAGTAATTTTAAAAGTTTATTTCTTGCAGGAGAAAGAGCAGATCCTGATACAATTAAGTGGGCAGAAAATTTACTTAAAGTACCTGTAATTGATCACTGGTGGCAAACAGAAACTAGCTGGGCAATTAGTGCAAACTGTACAGGTATTGAAATGATGGAAACAAAATATGGCTCTGCTTGTAAAGCTGTTCCAGGTTATGATGTAAAAATAATTAAACCTGATCAAACTTTAGCAAAAACAAATGAAATGGGAGATATTGTTATTAAATTACCATTACCTCCAGGAACTTTCCCAACTCTTTGGAATGCAGATCAAAGATATAAAGAAAATTATATGTCAAATTATGATGGTTATTACCAAACTTATGATGCAGGACACATTGATGAAGATGGTTATATTTGGATTATGTCTAGAACTGATGACATTAT
>JAYPCR010000091.1:0-1940 GCA_038124805.1 Candidatus Pelagibacteraceae bacterium | reverse complement strand
ATTATTAAAATTAAATATTAATTTTAAAAAAAAATATAATCACCTTTTAAGAATAGCAGTAAACAATAAATTAATTTCTATATCTTTAAGACCTAGATATAAAACAAAATTAAACTTTGATTTAAAATTAGTTCAATTTAAAAGATTTGAGCCTCAGTATAAGAATTTAAAATACAAATTTATCTTAAAACAACTTTCTAAACTTGACAGCAAAAGTTCTGATATAGCTTTATGCAACAAAGGTAAAATTCTTGAGTCAGGGACTTCTAATATTTTATTTATTAAAGATGGAATTTATTACTCACCTATTAAAGATTATTATGAAGGAACTACTCTTAAATTTTTTAAAAAAAAAATTAAAAATATAGTTAAAAGAGATATTTTTATAAAAGACCTAAATTTTTTTGATGAAATAGTTTTAATTGGTTCAGGTAAAGGAGTTACTTCAGTTAAAACAATTAATAAAAATAAATGGAAAAGAAAAAGTTTAAAATCATATAAAATCTTGAAAAATTATTTTACACAAGCTATTCAAAGCAATCCAATTTATAGATAATATGAGAGATCCAAATAATCCGTGTCTATTTTGTAATATAAAAGAAAGTGGTCTTGCTTTAGAAAATGATAAAGCTTATGCAAGTTATGATAGCTATCCTGTAAGTCATCTTCACTGTCTTATAATTCCTAAACGACATGTTAAAGATTACTTTGATTTGACCGATGAGGAAATTTTATCATGTAATGATTTAATTAAGAGAATTAAAAATGAAATATTGAAGAAAGATAGTTCTGTATTAGGCTTTAATATTGGAACTAATGCTGGCAAAATTGCTGGTCAATCAATAATGCATTGCCATATTCATATTATACCTCGAAGAAAAGGAGATGTTGATAATCCTCAAGGTGGTGTAAGAGCTGTAATTCCTCTAAAACAGCATTATAAAAGAAAGAACTAGTTAATTACCGACAAATTGACCAATTTATAAGGTTGATTAGGTAAGTTAATTATACTAAATAAACCCAAAATTAACCAAGATTCTAACTAAAATTATATGGAAATATTATCAAACAATCCTTTTTTTAACTTAACTGAAATTTTTAATCCGATTGCTATGCAGTTATTTGTAATAGCTATGGTTGCCCTAGTGATTATTGGTACCTTGGTAGATATTATTCATAAAAAAAATGTTCAATATTTTTTCAATAATGCCAAAAAAGCAAAACTTTCAGCTACTAGAGAAATAGGATCAGGTGAGAGAGTGGCGGTTATCGCTAAAACTATTGTACACGATATTGCAACAACATCTGAATTAGGTGCTGGTAAAAGAAGAGCGGCACATCTTTTAGGAATGTATGGAACTATTATATTTTGGATTTCTTCAGCAGTTTTAGTGTTTTGTTATACTTCAAGTACCTCAGGTGATAGTAGCACTTGGTCTCTATTATGGCACATTGGAGCTATTATGACTTGTTTAGGCGGATATTGGTTTTGGTTATTTTTAAGAGTGGATGTTTCTGCTGAAGCGCATCCATGGTACAGAATTATTAAAGCTGATTTATTCGTTTTAGCTTTATTGGCTTGCTCAACTTTTGGTCTAGCATGGTCATTTACTCAATCTTCTGGCTCAACAGGATTAAGTTATTTATTTTTAGTATTATTCATTGCTTCAAATTTAGTTTTATTTGGAGGAGTATATTGGAGTAAATTTGCTCACATGTTTTATAAACCTGGAGCTGCAATTCAAAAAAATTTAGCGGAAGCTGATGGTTCAAGAGATAACTTACCACCACCTGCTGATGCACCTGAACAATTTGGTTTAGGAATAAAAAGAGAGCAACCAAAACATTATTAATATGATAAATTTTAAAAAGGAGATAAAATAATTATGTCAACATTTGTATACATGACTAGATGTGATGGCTGTGGTCATTGCGTAGAT
>JAYPCR010000090.1:0-1946 GCA_038124805.1 Candidatus Pelagibacteraceae bacterium | reverse complement strand
GAATATTTATCTGATTTATCACATAAGATAGTAACAATAGTTTTTCCTGGACCTAATTCTTTACCTAATCTAATTGCTCCAGCAATATTTATTCCACAACTTGTCCCTAAGCTTAAGCCTTCATTTTGAATTAAATCATAAAGTATTGGTAATGCTTCATGATCATCAATTGAATAAGCATCATCAATTTTAGCATTTTCAAAATTTTTAGTAACTCTGCTTGAACCAATTCCTTCTGTAATTGAACCTCCTTCAGATTTTAATTCACCATTTTTTATATAATTATAAAGAGCTGATCCTTTAGGATCTGCTAAATAAATTTTAATGTCTTTATTCTTTTCTTTAAGTGCATTACTTACTCCCGATATAGTTCCGCCAGTGCCAGAAGAACAAACAAAACCATCTATTTTACCATCAGTTTGTTCCCAAATTTCTCTTCCAGTACCTTCATAATGTCCTTTTGCATTTGCAACATTATCAAATTGATTAGCCCAAATTACTCCATTATTGTTTGATGGTTTTAATTCTTCAGCAAGTCTTGCAGCAACTTTTACAAAGTTATCATCATCTTTATAAGGTTTAGGAGCAACTAATCTTAACTCCGCACCAATGTTTCTTATTAAATCTTTTTTTTCTTGAGTTTGATTATCATTCATTACGATGATTGTTTTATAACCAAGAGAATTTCCTATTAAAGCAAGTCCTATCCCTGTATTTCCTGCGGTACCTTCAACTACCGTACCACCTTTTGTTATTAATTTTTTATCCTGAGCATCTTTTAATAAAGCTAACGCAGCACGGTCTTTAACTGAACCACCAGGATTTAAAAATTCTGCTTTACCATAGATGTTACACCCCGTTAACTCTGAAGCAGCTTTAAGTTTGATTAAAGGAGTATTACCAATCCCTGAAATAAAATCTTCGTGAGTATTTTTCATTAATTATCTTTTTCAGATTCTTCAGTAACCGCGTAAGGTTTAAATTCCTCTGTTGCAGTTCCAACATTTTTAGCAGGAATTCCAATCATTACTGCATTATCTGGCACATCTTTTGTAACAACTGCATTAGATCCAATTTTAGCATTTTTACCAACAATCACAGGCCCTAATATTTGAGCCCCTGATCCAACAACCACATTATCCATAAGAGTTGGATGTCTTTTTATATTTCTTTGATCATTTGAATTTATACTTGGAGAAATTCCTCCAAGAGTTACCATATGATAGATGGTAACGTTGTCTTTAATTTCTGCTGTCTCTCCAATTACCACACCCATACCATGATCAATAAATAAATTTTTTCCAATTTTGGCTTTTGGATGAATTTCTATACCAGTTAAAAATCTTGAAAACTGAGAAATGATCCTTGCAATAAGATCAAATTTTGCAACGCAAAAAAAATTAGCAATTCGATGAAAAAAAACAGCTTTAACACCTGGATAAGTTAAAATTAAACTTAACTTAGATTTTGCTGCAGGATCTCTGTCTATTATAGATTGTAAAAATTCATTCATAAATTAAGTTTATTGATTATTTGTACGCTTTATATAGTAATTAATCTTAATAAATAAAGGATAAATCTATGGCCAACAAAAATAATTACAAACTAATTGCAAAAAAACTAAAATTTGAAGGTAGAGCTTTCATTAATGGTAAATACGTTAATGCGGTTGATGGAAAAAAATTTGAAACAATTAATCCTGCAACAGGTGAAAAACTATGTGATGTTGCAAAATGTAATTATAAAGATGTTGATCTAGCTGTTAAAGCTTCAAGAAAAGCATTTAACAGTGGAGTGTGGTCTCGAACAACCCCTGAACATAGAAAAGAAGTCTTATTAAAATTAGCAGAATTATTAAGAAAAAATGGAGAAGAAAATTCTGTATTAGAGTGTGTAGACTCTGGAAAATTAATTGCAGATTGTATTAATGAAGTTGCAAATGATGC
>JAYPCR010000089.1:0-1966 GCA_038124805.1 Candidatus Pelagibacteraceae bacterium | reverse complement strand
TATCTTGCAGATTTAAAACCAGGTGGAAAATATGTTGCAAAAGATATGTGGTTAGCAGGCGGTGTACCTATGCTTTTAAAAACTTTATATGATGGTGGATTTATTCATGGTGATTGTATGACAGTTACTGGAAAAACTATGAAGGAAAATTTAAAAAATATTAAATTTAATCCAAAACAAAAAGTTTTAAGAAAATATGATAATCCATTATCACCAGATGGAGGTGTGGTTGGCCTAAAAGGTAATTTAGCTCCAGATGGTGGAATAGTTAAAATTGCAGGTCTTAAAAAATTACAATTTACTGGTCGAGCTAGATGTTTTGATAATGAAGAAGCTGCAATGGATGCAGTTCAAAACAAAAGATATAAAGATGGTGACGTAATTATTATCAGATACGAAGGTCCAGTAGGAGGTCCTGGTATGAGAGAAATGCTTTCAACAACAGGTGCTATTTATGGACAAGGAAAAGGGGAGAAAGTAGCCTTAATTACCGATGGTAGGTTCTCTGGTGCTACCAGAGGCTTCTGTGTGGGTCATGTAGGCCCTGAGGCCGCCCTAGGAGGCCCTATAGCCCTATTACGTAATGGTGATATCATTGATATTGATGCTAAAAAGGGGACTATTAACGTTCGATTAACAAGATCTCAGTTAGCTGCTAGACGAAAGAAATGGAAACCAAGAAAATCAGATTTTGGTTCTGGAACTTTATGGAAATATGCTCAAACAGTTGGACCTGCTTACTTAGGTGCACCAACTCATCCAGGTAAAAGAAAAGAAGTAAAAGAGTACGCTGATATTTAATGAAAATTAGACCAGTTATTTTATGTGGTGGTGCTGGCACTAGATTATGGCCCAATGCCAAAAATCATCAAGCAAAACAGTTTATTGATTTTGGCAATTGGACATTACTTGGAAAAACTTTAGAGCGAGTTAAAGCATCGATTTATGATGATCCAATTATTAGTACTAATAAAAAATATCTTAAACAAGTTAAACAACATCTTAAAAAACATAAGATTAATAAATTTAAGATAGTTTTAGAACCTGATAAACGAAATACAGCTCCAGCAATTTTAAGTGTTGCGTTAATAAAAGATATTCCAATTAACCAACCTTTAATGTTTTTTTCAGCAGATCATTTAATAGAAAAGATAAATGTATTTAATAAAGCAATTAAATTAAATCAAAAAAATTTAACAGAAAAAAACATATTCATATTTGGTATAAAACCAACTGTACCATCAAGTGAATATGGATACTTTTTAACTAAAAAAGTTAAGGGAAATATAAATAAAGTTTCAAAATTTATTGAAAAACCAAATTTAAATAAAGCTAAAGAAATTATTAAGTCAAAAGGGTATTGGAATTCTGGAATGTTTTATTTGAGAAAAGACTCCATAATTAATAATTTTAAAACCTATCAACCAATTATTTACAAAAACTGTCTAAATGCGGTTAATAAAGCTAAACTTAAAAATAATGTTTATTATTTAGATAAAAATTCATTTGTAAAAGCGACAGCTAAATCTTTTGATTATGCAATATTAGAAAAAGTTAAAGAGATTAATGCAATAAAACTAGATATCCCTTGGTCAGATCTTGGTTCATGGAAAGAAATTTTAAAGATGTATGATAAAAACAAAAACAAATATATTAAGAAAAAAAATATTTATTACCGACCTTGGGGAAAATATACAAATTTATTTGAAGGCAAAGATTTTTTAATTAAAGAATTATTTGTTAAACCAAAAGGAATTTTAAGTCTACAAAAACACCATCATCGAGCAGAACATTGGTTAGTAACTAATGGTAAGCCTCTTATTACTTTAAATAAAGATAAGTTTAAAATGAATCCAAATGAGCATGTTTTTATTCCTTTAGAGTCTATTCATAGAATTCAAAATCCTGGCAAAGTTCCAGTTAAAATTATTGAAGCTCAAGTTGGTTCAATCTTAAAAGAAACCGA
>JAYPCR010000088.1:0-2039 GCA_038124805.1 Candidatus Pelagibacteraceae bacterium | reverse complement strand
TAGTGTGCACTCATCAAAGCTAATCGTAAAACTTGGCCACTAACTTTATTATGAAAATCTCTTATTTTTAAAATGTTACCCTGCGATTTAGCCATTTTTTCATTAGACATTGTGATGAATGCATTATGCACCCAATAATTTGCAAATACCTTTGTATCGTTTGCACATCTAGACTGTGCTATTTCATTTTCATGATGTGGAAAAATTAAATCAATACCACCTCCATGAATATCAAATTCATTTCCTAAAAATTTTTTTGACATTGCTGAACATTCTAAATGCCAACCAGGTCTTCCTTTTCCCCAAGGAGAGTCCCATGAAGGCTCATCTTCATTTGAAGGTTTCCATAATACAAAATCTTCAGAGTTTTTCTTATTGTCGCTAACTTCTATTCTAGAACCAGCAATCAAATCTTCTAATTTCTTATTAGATAATTTTCCATAATCCTTAAATTTTTTAACTTCAAAATAAACATGATCATTATTAGTATAAGCAAAGCCTTTCTTAATTAAACTTTGAACCATCTCAATCATAATATCTATATGCTCTGTGGCTTTAGGTTGATAATCAGGCTCGTCGCAATTTAAATAAGCACAATCCCTAGAGAAACTTTTTATAATTTTTTGGGTTAGATCAGAAATTGAAATATTATTTTCTTTAGAAGATTTTATTATTTTATCATCTATATCTGTAATATTTCTTACGTAAGTAACCTTTGGATATTTCTTTTTTAAAATTTTATATAAAACGTCAAATAAAACTATTGGTCGAGCATTACCGATATGAGGATCATCATATACGGTTGGGCCACAAACATACATTCCTACATGATCAGATTTAATTGGAATAAATTTTTCTTTTTTATTGTTTAAATTATTAGTTAAAAAAATATCTGTAGTCATTAATTTACAATTATACTGATTTTTATAATTTGTTAATCTATTTGATTATCTTGGAATTTTACAAACTGGAATAGGCTCCATTTTATGCAAGTTTTGTTTTCTAATTTTTTCGTATTCAGCTCTAAATTTAGAATTTGAATTTTCCATAGCCTCTTCAAGTTCTTGATATTTAAATCCAAGTTGACCCTCATCGGTTCTTCCATCATCCCAAAGGCCGTCTGTTGGTGCGGCCTCAATAATTTCATTTAAAATACCTAGCTCTCTACCCATTTCCCAAACTTCACTTTTATTACAGTCTGCTATCGGTGATATATCAACTCCTCCATCACCATATTTAGTATAAAAACCGACGCCAAAATCTTCTACTTTATTACCCGTACCAACTACAATACCTGAATTAGCTGCTGCAACTTGATAAAGAGTAGTCATCCTTAATCTTGCTCTTGAATTTGCAAAACCATGTTCATTACTAAAATTTGATAATGAGGATGAAAAAACATTAAATAACTCATCCAAATTAATTGTAAATGCTTCAACATTTTTAAATTTTTTTAAAAGCCAATCTCTATGTTTAAGGCTTAAATCATGTTGAGATGGTTTTTGTTTAATTGGCATTGTTAACACTATTGTTTTTAAACCTGTCATTGCACTTAAGGTGCTTGAAACTGAAGAGTCTATACCTCCTGAAATCCCAATAACAAGTGATTGAGCTTTTTTGGGCATGGTATCAACATAACTTTTTATCCAATTAGAAATAAAACTAACTTTTTCTGAAGCTTTCATAAAATTAAATTAACAACGTTTGGATGCTAAAGCAATGACCTAAGATGCTTTTTGAATTCCATTTTTAGAATAATTACTATTCTTTTTTATTTCATCTGAAATTAAAAATGCTAGCTCTAATGCTTGATTAGCGTTTAACCTTGGATCACAGTGAGTATGATATCTTGAAGAAAGATCATTATCAGAGATTTTTTGAGCACCACCAGTACATTCTGTTACATTTTGACCTGTAAGCTCAATATGCAATCCTCCAGCATAAGAACCTTCGCTTTGATGACAAGCAAAGACATTCTTAACCTCACTTAAAATTCTATTAAACGGTCTGGTTTTAAATCCAGAAGTAGCTTTTACTGT
>JAYPCR010000087.1:0-2054 GCA_038124805.1 Candidatus Pelagibacteraceae bacterium | reverse complement strand
GAAAGGCCATTAATAATTCCATCTTCACCTTCCATGACCTCAGCGCAGATTTGAGGAGAAGGTAAGCAGGTAATAATTAAATCAACTTGTTCAGCTAATTCTTTTGGTGAATTGGCAATATTTGCTCCTTTATCTGAAAATTCTTTAATAATATCTTGATTTAAATCTCTGACCGTTAGATCAAATTTATTTCTTAGCAAACTAGATGCTAATTTGCCCCCTACATTTCCTAAACCAATAAAACCTATCTTCATTGTCTCTCCTTTAATATGAATTTTAATAATCCTATTCTTAAATTTAATGAAAAGTATAATTAAAGTAGGTATGATATATTTAATTATTAAAAATGCACTCAGTAAAAATAGAACCAAAGCTAAACAACTCTAGTAATCAAAAAGTAGGTTTGATTGCTTTAGCGACTGATTTTATGATTGAGAAAGACTTTTTAAGTATCATTAAAGATTTAAATATTGATTTATTTGTTAATCGAATTCATTGCTATCATCCGCTTACTACTGAGAATTTAATTAAAATGTCAGAGGATACTACTAATGTTGCAGAGGATATTTTACCTAACGAAAAATTAGATTGTGTTGTTTATGGATGTACTTCGGGAACTATTGCAGCAGGATATCATTCAATTAAAGAAAAAATTAATAAAGCTAAACCAGAGGCGATGGTTACCACTCCAAGCACAGCAGCAATCAATGCTTTAAAAAAACACAATATAACTAAATTATCTTTATTCACTCCTTATAGTAAAAATTTAAATGAAGATGTTGTTAAATATTTTATTAAAGAAGGATTTACGATTACTTCTAATGCATACTTTGATATTGATACTGACGTTGATATAGCAAAAGTAGATCCCGAATATCTTTATGAAACGATGTTAAATATGGATTTAGATGAAGCTGAAGCACTTTTTATTTCATGTACAAATCTTCCAGCTTTGAATATTATTAAAAGACTTGAAGATAAATTAAACAAGATTGTTTTATCGAGTAATCAAGTTTTGATTTGGGATACTTTAAGAACACTAGGAAAAAAAAATAAAATAGAAGGATACGGAAAATTATTTTTAGAGAATTAAATATGTTATTTACTAGAGAAGAATATCAACAAAGATTAAATAAAGTGAAAAAATCAATGCAAGCAAAAGGTATTGATTTATTAATTTCTCAAGATACTTCAAATATGAATTATCTTACAGGTTATGATGCTTGGTCATTTTATTATGCTCAATGTGTAGTTGTTCATGTTGATCTAGATGAACCTATTTGTTTTGTCAGAGCGCAAGATGCTGGAGGCGCTTATATAAAAACTTATTTAAAAGATGAAAACATTATTGTTTATGATGAAAAGTATATCCATACTTGGCCATTACATCCTTATGATGCTTTAGTTGATCTTATTAAAGAAAGAAAATGGGAAAAGCTTACGATTGGAGTAGAGATGGATACCCATTACTTTACTGCTTATTGTTATGAAAAAATTAAAAATGGTTTACCTAATGCTAAACTTGTTGACTGTGAAAGATTAGTAAATTGGGTAAGAGTAGTAAAATCTGATGCAGAAATAAATTATATGAAAGCTGCTTCAAAAATTACTCAAGCAGCAATGAAAAAAGCCTTTGAAGTTATTAATCCAGGTGTCAGACAATGTGATGCCATTGCAGAAATTCAATCTGCATTGACTAAGGGAACTTCAGAATTTGGTGGAGAATATTCTGCTATCGTACCATTGTTACCTACAGGTGAAGGAACATCTGCTTCTCATTTAACTTGGACTGATGCAAAATTTGTTGAAGGCGAAGCTACTATTATAGAAATATCTGGTTCTCACAAAAGATATCACTGTCCAATGGCAAGAACTGTTTTATTAGGTAAACCTGATCAACTTAAAATTGATACAATGAAAAAAACTAATGAAGCTTTGATGGCGGGAGTTGATGCAGTCAAAGCTGGCAATACTGCTAATGATGTTGCCCAAGCATTTTGGAAAGTATTAGATAAATATGGCATAGAAAAAACTTCAAGAACTGGATATTCAAT
>JAYPCR010000086.1:0-2062 GCA_038124805.1 Candidatus Pelagibacteraceae bacterium | reverse complement strand
TAGTTGCAATTTCAGCTAAAAATAAAAATAAGAAAAGACGTTTTAAAATAAATAAAAATATTTTTTATCAAAATCCTTTAGATATTTTTAAAAAACAAAAAATTGATATTTTGTTTGAATCTATAGGTCTTCCAGATGGAATATCAAAAAATGTAGTTGAAACTGCATTAAAGAATAAAATACACGTAATAACACCTAATAAAGCTTTAATAGCAAAACATGGTGATTATCTTTCATCATTAGCAGAAAAAAATAAAGTAAACTTAGAATTTGAAGCCTCAGTTGCTGGAGGGATCCCAATACTAAGAACTATTAAAGAGGGTTTGGCTACTAATAAAATTCATAAAGTTTTTGGAATTTTAAATGGCACAACGAACTATATTCTCTCTGAAATGGAAAATTCTAATGATAGTTTTTCCTCAGTTTTAAAAAAAGCACAAAATCTTGGTTATGCAGAACCAGGCAATCCTAAACTTGATTTAAATGGTTTTGACGCTTTTGCTAAAGTAAGAATTTTATCATCTCTTTGTTTTAATACTAAAATTGCTACAAATAATTGTTTAATGGAGGGTATCGATAAAATTGAATTAAAAGATATTAATATAGCAAATCAACTAGATCTAAGAATTAAATTATTAGGCATCTCTGAATTAATTAATGGTCAATTATTTGAGAGAGTACATCCATGCTTGGTAGATAAAAAAAGTTATATCGGCAATGTAAGTGGAGTTATGAATGCCGTAATATTACAAGGAAAACCTGTTGGCGAAAGTGTTTTACAAGGGGAGGGAGCAGGACCTGGGCCAACTTCTTCATCTTTGTTGTCTGATTTATTATCTATTCTTAGAGGAAATATTAAATATCCGTTTGGTATTCCTGGCAACAAAAGATCAAAACCAAAGATATATAATAATGATAATTATATCAATTCACTTTATTTAAGATTTGAAGTTAAAGATGTACCTGGCGTTATGTCTAAAATAACAAAAAGATTAGCTAAATTTAAGATATCAATAAAAAGACTTATTCAGACTCCAGATAAAAAATTAAATAAAGCAACTATCGTTATGACAACGCATAAAACTTCAGAAATTAATATTAGAAAATGTTTATCTGTATTTAAAAATGATAGAGATATTTTAAAATATCCAACTATTATTAGAATTTATAATTAATGGAACTACTACTTAGGCTCTTTGAAGCTGTTTTTCCTGTCTTTTTCATAGTTGGTATTGGCTATTATTTGGGAAAAAAAAATCCTAAGATTGACACTACTTTTATTACTAATTTTTCAGCTAATATTGGTTCACCTGGTCTAATATTTTATTCAATAACGTCTACTGGAATAACTTTTGATTTGTTTTCAGTTTATTTTTTCTATGCTTTAGTTGCTATAACTGGATTTGCTATTATTGGTCTTATTTTCCTTTTTTTTCAAAAAAAAGATTTAATTACTGAATTACCGCCTTTTATTTTACCAAATACAGGAAATATGGGTTTACCAATATGTTTGTTTGCTTATGGTGCTAAAGGGTTCGGGGTAGCTTCTGCTGTATCTTCCGTTGTTATGTTGCTTCATTTTACTTTAGGTGTTTTTTTAGCAAAAAAGAAATTTGAGTCACAATTAATTTTTAAAACCCCAGCTTTTTATGCAATTATTTTCTCACTAATATTTTTATATTTTAAGATTAAACCACCAGTATTTATGGTTAATCTTACAATGTTACTTTCTTATGCAACAATTTTTTTAGTATTAATGTCTTTAGGAATAGCACTAACCAGACTTAAGATTTTTTCATTTAAAGATGCTATTATTGCTTCTATTGGTAGAGTTATGATTGGACCTATTATTGGGTTTATTTTAATTAAATTTATGAATTTAACTGGTTATGCAGCAGGTGTTCTTTTAATTCAATGCTCTATGCCAAGCGCTGTATTAACTTATTTAGTAGGCTCAATGTATTCTTCAAAAAAAGTTGTGGACAGCATTGCTAGTATGATTGTTGTTTCTACCTTAATTTCATTTGCAACGATTCCAATCGTTGTATTCTTTGCTTTAAAG
>JAYPCR010000085.1:0-2236 GCA_038124805.1 Candidatus Pelagibacteraceae bacterium | reverse complement strand
TAAATCTGTTTATGTATTAAGGCCAGATTTTATAAATACTTTTAGAATGTTAATTAATTAAAGGCTTTCCTGTAGCTAAGGTATGTTTAATTCTATCTTGAGTATTTTTCGTTTCAATTAATCTCATAAATGCATCAAGCTCAAGTTTAAATAATTGATCCTCAGTAATTTCTTTATCAATACTAGTATCACCACCACTTAATACAAACGCAAGTTCTTGAGCTACTTTTAAACCATGATCAAGGATGATTTTATCATTATATAATTTTTCTAAAATTTTATTCATTTCTATTCTTACTTTTTCACCTGGTAATTTAAAATTAAGTTCTTTTGCTGGTTTAAAATCTCGATTTTCATTTATTATTTGTTTAGAAATTTCTAACAAACTATTTCTATTCATAATTTGTTTATCTTCTGGTTTTAAATATTTTAAAGGTATTGCTTCAATTGGCGAGGTAGCTGTTCTGCCATAGCCAATAATATCAAAAACTTTTAATGGAGCAAAATTTGGATCTTGTTTTGCTTCTTCAGTTTCAAGCCATCTAGCCAACATTTCTTTACAACCTCCACCAGCAGGTATTACACCTACAATTGTTTCAACCAGTCCAATTACAATATTAGTATGTGCAGCAACAAAATTACTTTGAACAAGCACCTCAAACCCACCCCCTAAAGTTAAACCTGATGGTGCAGAAACTACAGGGAGTTTAGAATATTTAAGTTCTTTACATGTTTCTTGAAAATATTTGATAAATTTTTCAACTGATTTTAAATCACCTTTGTTCACAAAATCCATTGTGTAAGTTAAATTTACCCCAGCAGAAAATTGCATACTCTCATTAATGATAATTAAAGGTTTATCGGTTGCTTTTTTTAAAGCATCCATTGAATTGTAATCTAGTGCATTTGCTTTGGAGGTAAATTCAACAATATTGTAATCGTTAAATCTATAAATTTGTGCTGAACTATTGCCATCTACGCTTACTGCTTTTCTTTTAGTTTTTCCTAAAGTTTCGATATCAGTGTATTTTTGTCTTTCTCCATAAAATTTTTCATTTTTAGATTTAGATAAATTCTCTAAAAATTCATTTCCATCATACTCATCAATTTTGTTAAAGAAATTTTCGACACCTATTTCCTCTAACATTTCAAATGGTCCTTTTGACCAATTAAAACCAAGGCGCATTGCTTCATCAATATCATTAAACTCTTTTGTTATTTCAGGAACTAATGAAGATGCATATTTTATTATTTTAGAAATAACTGACCAAGCATATTCCCCATACTTATCATTTCTATTAATTAAAGCCTTAAGATCTACTTTATCAGCCTTTAAATCAATTTTTTTACTGAGTGCATAATCACCAGTTTCTAAATTAATTGCTTCTAAAACTTTATTACCATTAGATTTATTTATTCTATAAAAACCACCCTTACCTTTTCTACCCGTATAACCAGTATCTATTAACTGTTTAACTAGTGGTATTTCTTGAGCAACATTTTGAAATTTATCTGTCTTTGGAAGTTCTTTAATAAAACTTTTTAAAACATCAGCCATTAAATCAATACCGATCAAATCATAAAGGCCAAATACTCCTGTTTTTGGAATACCCATTGGTCTTCCAAAAATAGCATCGGCTTCTTCTATGGATAATTTCATTTTAAAAGCTTCAGTCATTGCAACTTGCATTGCATAAACGCCTACTCTATTTCCTAAAAACCCAGGGGTATCATTACAAACAATTGCGCCTTTACCAAGTTCAACTTCACAAAATTTTTTTAAATCATTTATTTTATTGAGATCATTATTTTCATTTTTAACAATTTCTAACAAACCCATGTATCTAACTGGATTAAAAAAATGAGTGATGCAAAAATCTTTTTTTTGATCTTTGTTTAAATTTTCAGATAATATTTTAATTGGAATTGAAGAGGTATTTGAAGAAACTATAGCACCATCTTTTCTATTCTTGAAAATTTTATTATAAATTTCATGTTTAATATCAATTCTTTCAACGACAGCTTCTACTATCCAATCCGCTTTTTTTACTACATCAAAATCATCATTGATGTTGCCCACTTTGATATTATCAATTTTTGACTTATCAATTAATAAGGGTGGTCTTGATTTAAATATTCTATCCCTTGCATTAGTTGAAATTTCAGTTGTAAGATCTAATAGAGTTACTGGAACATTTGCATTACACAAATGAGCTGCTATTCCACTGCCCATTGT
>JAYPCR010000084.1:0-2251 GCA_038124805.1 Candidatus Pelagibacteraceae bacterium | reverse complement strand
GTTGCAGCTAGGTCTCGTTGTAATTCTGTTATTTCCATTTAAGTTAATCTAGAATATAGTTTAAATTACAAAATATGAACAATAAAGTTTTTATATCCTGTGCAGTTACCGGGTCAGGAGATACTGCAAGTAAACATCCTGATTTACCTAAAACCCCTAAACAAATTGCAACTGCTGCAATTGAAGCGGCAAAAGCAGGAGCTGCTATAGCACATATTCACGTTAGAGAAGAAGATGGAAGACCAAGTAGAAGATTAGAATTATATAAAGAAGTTGTAGATAGAGTAAGGTCAAGTGAAACAGATGTTATTTTAAATTTAACTACTGGAATGGGTGGCGATCTTGATATTGGACAAGGAAAAAACCCTTTAGAATTTGGCCCAATGACTGATATGGCCAATGTGATGGAAAGAATAGCTAATGCAGAACAATTTTTACCAGAAATTTGTACTTTAGATGCTGGCACTTTAAACTTTGGCGATGGTTCTGTAATTACAGTGAATACGCCTAACGATCTTAGAAAAGCAGCAAAAAAATTATTAGAAATAAATGTCAAACCTGAAATTGAAGCTTTTGATTTAGGTAATATGTGGTTTGGAGCACAGTTATATAAAGAAGGTTTATTAAGTGATCCACCGATGTTTCAAATGTGTTTAGGTATACCATGGGGTGCTCCAGCAACTCCATTAGCAATGCAAGCAATGAAAGATATCATGCCTAAAGAAGCAGTTTGGTCAGGTTTTGCTATATCAAGACAAGAAATGCCATACGTTGCACAAACAGTGGTTATGGGAGGAAATCCAAGAGTAGGTTTAGAAGATAATTTATATTTATCTAAAGGAAAGTTGGCAACTAATGCTCAGTTAGTTGAAAAGGCAGCGAGAATTGTAGATGATCTTGGAGCTTCAATTATGACACCAGCTGAGACAAGAGAGAAATTGAAGCTTATTAAGCATCATTAATGTCGATCATTAAAAAAGTAGCAGTTATTGGAACTGGGGTTATTGGAGCAGGGTGGATTATCCGATGTTTAGCTCATGATAAAATTGTTTACGCATATGATAAAGATATTAAATTAAAAAAAAATTTAATAGCAGAGATTAAAAGAACTTGGCCTTCTGTAAAAAAATTATTTAATAAAAAAAAAATAAATTTAAATAACTTTCATTATTTTACTTCGATCGAGGATGCATTAAAGGATGCAGATTTTATTCAGGAATGTGCATCTGAAAATTATTCATTAAAAACTAAGTTAATGAATACAATTGGAAAATTTGCAAAACCAAATTCGATTATAGCTTCTAGTTCTTCTGGACTACTTCCAACAAGAATTTATTCCAAATGCAAAAATCCTCAAAGAACATTAATTGGACATCCATTCAATCCAGTATATTTATTACCCTGTGTTGAAATTGTTCCAGGCAAAAAAACTTCTAAAAAATATTTATCTGAAGCTAATAAATTTTATAAATCAATTTCAATGAATCCGGTGATGGTTAAGCATGAATTGCCAGGTTATTTATGTGATCGATTACAAGAAGCTTTATGGAGAGAGGGGCTGCACATTATAAATGAAGGTCATGCAACAACTGAAGATTTAGATAGAGTAATAGAGGATGGTCCTGGATTAAGATGGTCTTTGATGGGTACTTTTTTAACTTTTCATTTAGCTGGAGGTAAATCTGGAATGAGACACATGTTAGAGCAATTCGGTCCAGCTTTAAAATTGCCATGGACTAAATTAAAAGCTCCAAATTTATCAAAGTCACTTATCAATCGATTGGTTGAAGGAACTAAAAAACAATCAAAAGGTAAATCAATCTCTCAAATAGCTAATATTAGAGACGAATATTTAGTTGAACTTCAAAAATTAAGAAAAAAATACGAAAATAAAATCAGAAACTAAGATGAAAAAATTAACACTTAACGCTAGTTGCTTGTGCAAAGGGGTAAAATTTAAAACGAGTGGTGAACATAGAGATGTATCGAATTGTCATTGTATTCAGTGTCGAAAAACCCATGGAATTTATGGTGCTTATTCGAATGTTAAAGATAATGAACTAAAATTTCTAAGCAAAAAAACTTTAAGATGGTTTAAGTCTTCTAAAAAAGCAAAAAGAGGCTTTTGTAATAAATGTGGAGCTAGTATTTTTTTCAAGTTTGAAAATTCAGATACAATATCTATAGCAGCAGGTATGTTTGATACACCAACTAAACTTAAAACAACTAGAAATATATTTGTAAAAACAAA
>JAYPCR010000083.1:0-2254 GCA_038124805.1 Candidatus Pelagibacteraceae bacterium | reverse complement strand
TATAAATTTAGTTTAGATTGCATTTATGAACTTGTAAAAAAATTTCCAAATCAAATAGTAGGTATTAAAGATAGTTCATATAATATTTTTGAACATTTAAAATTAGAAAATTTTTCTATTTTACCAGGATCAGAATTGAAATTATTAAAAGGTCTTGAACTAGGTTGTTCTGGAATAATCACTGCAACTTGTAATGTTACTGCACAATTATCTAGAAAAGTATATGAGGATTTTTTAAAAGGTGAAAAACAAACAGTTAATCAGAAGTTATGTGATGTGAGACTTATCTTTGAAAATTATAATTTAATATCAGGTCTTCATTCTTTCCTTTCAATAAAAGATGAAACTTTCAAAAATCTTTTGCCTCCAATAAAGTTATTAGGAGAAAAAGATAAAAAACAATTAATTAAAAGTTTAGAAAATATAAACTTTACAATAAATACTAAAATGGTTGCTTAAAATGCAATTGGCAAGATTTCTTAATAAAGTTTTCAAAAAAGGTGGTTTTATTTTAATTGATGCTGACTTAAATAGTTACATTATTGGCAATCCAGAGTCCAATAATCCAATTAAATTAAAAATTTTAGATAAAAAGCTTCATTATAAATTATTATTTCAGCCAGATTTATATTTAGGTGAAGCTTATACTGATGGAAAAATAGTTATAGAAAACGGATCACTCTCAGAATTTTTAGATTTGGCTTTGATGAATATAGGAAGACGAGAAATAAATATTATTAGTTATCTTATTAATAAATTAAGAGGTTCCTATAGATATCTTACTAATTTTAATTTTATTAAAAAATCTAAAATGAACGTATCTCATCATTATGATATTTCAGATGATCTTTATGATTTATTTTTAGATCCAAAAAGACAATATTCTTGTGCCTATTTTAAAAATGAAAATGATAGTTTGGAAACAGCACAAAATAATAAAATTCAACACATAATTAAAAAGCTTAATATTAAAAAAAATCAAAAGGTTTTAGATATAGGTTGTGGTTGGGGATCTTTAGCTATTGATATTGCAAAATCTGCTCAATGTGAGGTTACAGGAATTACTTTATCTGAAAATCAGTTTAAGTATTGCATTCAAAGAGCTAAAGAACTTAATTTAGAAAATCAACTAACCTTCAAATTAATAGATTATAGAGAGCTAAAAGGTAAATTTGATAGAATTGTCAGTGTTGGAATGTTTGAACATGTCGGGAGAAAATTCTATAGTAAATTTTTTAAGCAGATCGATAGTTTGTTAGATAAAGATGGGGTTTCATTGATACATACTATAGGATCTGTAAATCCACCTCGTGATCCACATCCATGGATAACAAAATATATATTTCCTGGAGGCTATACTCCTAGTTTGAGTGAAGTTACCACGCCTATTGAGAAAGCAGGATTAATAGTGTCTGATATTGAAGTGTTAAGATTACATTATGCTCATACTTTAAGACACTGGAAAGAAAATTGTATTAAAAATAAGGACAAAATAGTTGCGATGTTTGATGAAAAGTTCTTTCGTATGTGGGAATTTTATTTAGCAGGATGTGAGATGGCTTTTAAATGGGGAGATCAAGTTGTATATCAATTTCAATTGACAAAAAATTATACATCAACTCCAGTTACAAGAGACTATATTTATCAATAAATAATTGATAGAATCATAGTTTCTTGAAAATGAAAAAAAAAAATAAAAAAAAAATTCTAAAATCAAAGAATAAAATTAAAAAATTTATAAAATCAAAAAAAATTAAAAAAAAGATATCATTAAAATCAAAACCAGTAGTTAAAAAAACTAATCAACCTATAAAAATTAAAAAAAAACAAAATAAATCACAATCTAAAAACCTAAACCAAGATGGTTTGATTTCTAAGTTAGTAAAATTTCAATTTTCTTTAAAACCAAAAATTAATTTAAAAATTAATTTTAGTTTAGAGAAATATATACAGGCATTTTTTGATAAAATAGCAAATTCAATTGCTCAATATAAATATTTAAAAGAAGAACAGAAAAGAAAAATTAAACTTGAAGAGATTGAAAGAGAAACAAAGGAGAAAATTGAATTTGAAAAGCAAAAGCAAAAAGAAGAGGCTATAAAATTAAAGATTAAAGAAAGTGCTTTAAAAGAAGAAATTAGAATTGAAAAACAAAGAACTAAAGACATTAAGCTGTTCTTAAGAAAAGAACAGGCAATATTAAGAATTGAACAAGCTGAAAAGCAAAAACAATTTTTACAGCAACTTAAATTAG
>JAYPCR010000082.1:0-2289 GCA_038124805.1 Candidatus Pelagibacteraceae bacterium | reverse complement strand
ATAATTTTTTTCTTTCTAATAAGTATTAACTTTAATCCTAAGAATTTTTCTTTAATTATTAAAAAAATATTTAAATTAATTTTTAGAAATAATAAAAAAAATTATACAGACAAGAGTGAACTAATCAGTGAATATATACCTCAAGAAGAAATTAAAAATTTAATTCAAGAAGATTTACCATTCATAAAAGCTGAAAAACTATCTCCTTCATCTAAGCTTAAGTTTAAATTACCAACTATTGATTTGTTAAAATCTCCGAGTAAACAAGAACGTGAAAAAGTTAATACTGATGACTCAAATGATCCTGAATTTTTAGAAAAAATACTTTTAGATTTTGGGGTTAGTGGAACTATTAAAAAAGTTAGTCATGGTCCGGTGGTAACTCTTAATGAATTTGAGCCTGCTGCAGGGGTTAAAGTTTCAAAAATAATCAATTTATCTGATGATATTGCACGAAACACAAGTTCAGAGTCAGCAAGGATTTCAACTATACCAGGTAGTAATACTGTAGGTATTGAACTTCCAAATTTATCAAGAGAGAATGTTTACTTAAGTGAAATATTAAATAGCTCAGACTTTAAAAAAAAAGATATCAAACTTCCAATTGCACTTGGAAAAAATATTTCTGGATTACCTATAGTTGGCGATCTTGCTTCAATGCCTCATCTTTTAATAGCTGGAACAACAGGTTCAGGTAAATCTGTTTGTATTAATACAATTATTTTATCTATTCTTTATCGACATACTCCAGAAAAATGTAAATTCATTTTAATCGATCCTAAAATGTTAGAGTTATCTACATACGAAGGTATACCTCACTTGCTTTGCCCTGTGATTACAGAAGCAAAAAAAGCAGCATCTGTTTTAGGATGGGTGGTAAAAGAAATGGAAAGTAGGTATCGACTAATGACTAAAGAAGGAGTTAGAAATATAGATGGGTACAATGCTAAACACTCACTTCCTATGCCTTATATAGTTGTTGTTGTGGATGAAATGTCTGATTTAATGTTAGTATCTGGTAAAGAAATTGAAAATTATATCCAAAAATTATCTCAAATGGCAAGAGCTGCTGGAATACATATTATTATGGCCACTCAACGACCTAGTGTTGATGTCATTACAGGTACAATTAAAGCCAATTTTCCAACTAGAATTTCTTTTCAAGTTACATCAAAAATTGACAGTAGAACCATCTTAGGTGAACAAGGTGCTGAACAATTACTGGGTAAAGGAGATATGCTTTATATGTCATCAGCTAATAGAATAGTTAGAATTCATGCACCTTTTGTCTCTGAAAATGAAATTGAAAAAATTAATAACTTTCTAAGATCTCAAGCGGAACCAGATTATGTTGATGAAATACTTAATTTTGTTGATGAAAAAGAATTAGGATCTAATTCTGAAAATCAAGGAGATAAAGATGAGTTATATCAGTCTGCTGTTGAAATAATTAGATCTGAAGGTAAAGCCTCTACTTCTTTTTTGCAGAGAAAACTGCAAATTGGGTATAATAGAGCGGCTAGAATAATTGACATGATGGAAGCTGAAGGAATTGTTAGTAAAGCAAACCACGTTGGTAAAAGAGATGTTCTATAATGATAAAAAAAATCTTAATAATTTTTTCTTTATTTTTTTTTTCTAATGCTAGTGCTTTTTATAAAGAACAAATAATTAGAGAATTCAAAAAAATAAATAATTTAGCTTTTGATTTTGAACAAAGAATAGATGAAAAAGAAGAAAAAGGTAGTTGTATAATTAAATATCCAAAAAAAATATTTTGTGAATATAAAAAATCTAATAATAAAATTCTTGTATCAAATGGTAAATCATTAGTTGTAAAAACTGATAATAAAGGAAGTTACTATCGATATCCATTAGACCAAACTCCTTTAAATCTAATATTAGATAAAGAATTTTTAATTAATAAGATTATCGATTTAGAAGAAAGAATAATTGATGAAAGCTATATTAATTATACGATTTTAGAAAATAATTATGAAATAAATATTTTTTTTGATAAAAAAAACTTTAATTTAATTGGATGGCAAACTTTAGATATATATCAAAATTTAAATATGACATTTATTTCAAACTTAAAAAAAAACCGAATTATAGATCAAAAGATATTTGACTTACCTAATCAATAAACTGTTATAAAAAAACTGTTTCTTTTTTAAAAATTTTCATACCTCTTGCTAAATAATTATTTAATGCATTTTGATGATCCAGTGAACAAGTATGCAACCAAACTTTATTAATTTTTTTTTCAAAACATTTTTTTATTGCAAA
>JAYPCR010000081.1:0-2366 GCA_038124805.1 Candidatus Pelagibacteraceae bacterium | reverse complement strand
ATTCTTTTTGGATCTCCAAATTGTAAAACAATTGCTTGATTTACTTCTTTAACTATAAATACAGAAAAGAATACAGCAGCTCCAATGATGGCTAACAAAGGAAGAATAATTTTTTGAATTTTCATTTAATTAGTCGATCCTTTCTTATTCAATTCAGGTAATGGTAAATAAGGAACTACTCCTGAACCTGCATTTTTTTCAATAATAACTTTTTCAATATCTGCTAAAACTTTTTCCATAGTCTCTAAATACATTCTTTCTTGAGTAACTTGTTTTGCTTTAGCGTACTCATTATATATAGAGATAAATCTGCTTGCTTCACCTTCTGCTTTTGCTACTACTTGATTTTTATAAGCTTCTGCAGCTTGTAAAATTTTAGCAGCTTCCCCTCTAGCTCTTGGGATTACATCATTTGCGTAAGCTTCCGCCTCATTTTTAGATCTTTCCATATCTGCTCTTGCAGCCTGAACATCCCTAAATGCATTAATTACTTGATCTGGTGGATCAGCTTTTTGAGTTTGCACTTGAGTTATTTGAATTCCACTTTCATAATCATCTAAAATACCTTGAATAATCTCTTGGGTTTCTATCTCAATTTTAGATCTACCTTCAGTTAAAATTGGTTGAATTTCACTTTTAGCAATAACTTCTCTCATTGCTGTTTCTGCAGCAGCTTTAACTGTTCCTTCTGGGTCTTGGATTTTAAATAAAAATTTCCCAGCATCTTTAATTACCCAAAATACTGAAAAATCTATATTAACAATATTTTCGTCTCCAGTTAGCATTAAACTTTCTTGTGGAACATCAGCCACTCCACCACCTGAAGAAAAACCACTGTCTCTTTCAGATCTAAAACCAATATCAATTCTATTTACTTTTGTTACTTTTGGAGTTTCAACCACTTCTATTGGAAAAGGTATATGATAATTAAGTCCTGGTTGAGTAGTTTTGATAAATTTTCCAAATCTAATTACCACTCCTTGCTCGTCAGGTAAAACTCTATAAAGACCGCTTGCCAACCAAACAAAAACTAAAATCAATAAAATTAAACCAATTGATCTACCACCAGATGAACTACCACCAGGCAAAAAATTTTTTATTTTATTTTGAAATTCTCTTATAATTTTATCAATGTCTGGTGGTGTTGGTCCTCTACCTGAACCATTACCATTTCCACCTCCTGGAGGTGCTCCCCATGGACTTCCGCCTCTTTGTTGAAAATCATCAGACATACATTATGTATATAGTGTCTTTACAGTAAAAAACAAGTTAAGATGGAAAAAATGTCTGATAAAAAACCTGAATTAAACGCCACATCAAAAAACAAATTTGAGCCAAGAGTTTTTAAAAAAAACCCTATATTAGGAACTAAATTCACAATCGCAATTTCAAGTGCAAAAGGTGGTGTGGGTAAATCAACTTTTGCAACCAATCTTGCTTTAGCATTAAAACAAGTTGGATGTAAAGTTGGATTACTAGATGCAGACATATACGGTCCATCAATTCCAAAAATGTTTGATATAAATGAAAAACCTAAAAGTGATGGGCAAAAGTTAGAGCCAGTTATAAAGTATGATATTCAATGTATGTCAATTGGTTTTTTAGCAGATCAACAAACTCCAATGATTTGGAGAGGACCTATGGTTACCAGTGCCATAAAAACTTTTACACAAAAAGTTAATTGGAAAGATTTAGACTTTATAATTGTCGATATGCCACCAGGTACTGGAGATACTCAATTGACTTTCTCTCAAGAAATTAAAATGGATGGAGCCATAATTGTTTCAACACCTCAAGAAGTTGCTTTACTTGATGTAAAAAGGGGTATCAAAATGTTTGATAAACTTGGAGTTAAAATCTTAGGATTAGTAGATAATATGAGCTATTTCATTGGTGATGATGGTAAGAAATATAAAATTTTTGGAGAAGGTGGTGTTAGAAAAACTGCTACAGAATTTGATAAAGAATTTTTAGGAGAAATACCAATAAATCCTCTAGTAGGAGAAACAAGTGACAATGGTAAGCCGATTGTTGAAGCTAACCCAGAGCATGAAATTTCTAAAATTTATATTGAATTTGCTAATAAAATTAAATCAACTTATCTTTAAGATCAAAAGCTTCCATTAACTCATTCCATTCTCTTTTAGATAAACCAGAGTTATCAATATTAACTTCTTCACCTTTAATTAGTTTTTGAATAATCACTTTTCCTTTTGCTGAAACTTCAGTACCACCAACTCGATAATCCATAAAAGCTTCATAAGTTATTGGTACCCACTTTTTAACTGTATCTAACATAATATCTGCAAACACTCTAATTTCATATTGTGCATGACTGTCTGCTCTTAATCTTAAAAAGTTCATTA
>JAYPCR010000080.1:0-2370 GCA_038124805.1 Candidatus Pelagibacteraceae bacterium | reverse complement strand
TTTTAAAATGAAAGATTTAAATCAAACTATCATTAAATTTGATTATGAGCAAAATTTTAAAGATCAGGATTTTTTTATTTCAAATAGCAACAAACATATTTTTAAATTATTTGATACCTGGCCAAAATGGGAAAAAAATTTTTTAAATCTCATTGGAGAAAAGTTTTCTGGAAAAACTCATTTAATTAATATTTTTTTAGAAAAATTTGGCGGCATTAAGATAGAGTCAAAAAAATTGGACAACGAATATTTGAAAAAAATTAAAGTCTATCAGAATATAGTTTTAGAGGATTTAGAAGAAATTATTGATGAAAATCTTTTATTCACTTTTTTAAATATAATTGATCAGGATAATAAATATCTAATAACCACATCAAAAAAGCCCATAACAAGCCTTAGTTTTAAATTAGAAGACCTAAAGTCTAGATCATCGAATTTTTTATTAATAAATATAGAAAAACCAGATGATGAATTAATTTTTGCTTTAATATTAAAAAATTTATCAGATCGTCAAATTTCTATTGAAAAAAAGTTAATTGATTATGTTATAAAAAGAATAGATAGATCCTATAGTAAAATATTTGATTTCATATATAAAATTGATGAATTAAGTTTAAAAAAACAAAAATCTATAGATCATAAAATTATTAAAGAAGCACTAGGAGAATAATTGAATAAATATAGAAGTCATCATTGTAATGAATTAAGAAAAAATAATGTTGGACAAGATGTTATTTTATCTGGCTGGATTAATAAAAAGAGAGATCATGGAAATTTATTGTTTATTGATCTAAGAGATAATTATGGAATTACGCAATGTATAATAGACCAGGAAAATGAAAATTTTAAATTTTTAGAAAAAACTCCTCTTGAGACAGTGGTAAAAATTCATGGAAAGGTTGTAGATAGAACAACTGAGACAATTAATAAAGATATTGCTACCGGCGAAATAGAGGTGGCAATTAATAATTCTGAAATTTTAGGCACTTGTAAAGAGTTACCTATGCCAGTTTTCAGTGACCAAGAGTATGCTGAAGAAATTAGGCTGAAGTATAGATTTTTAGATCTTAGAAGAAAAAAAATACACGAAAATATAATTCTTAGATCTAAAGTAATTTCTTTCATTAGAAATGAAATGCATAAACTTGGTTTTTTAGAATTCCAAACTCCAATTTTAACATCATCAAGTCCCGAAGGTGCAAGAGATTTTCTTGTTCCAAGTAGATTAAATCCTGGAAAATTTTATGCATTACCTCAAGCGCCACAACAATTTAAACAATTAATAATGGTGTCTGGATTTGATAAATATTTTCAAATAGCCCCTTGCTTTAGAGATGAAGATGCAAGAGCAGATCGAAGCCCAGGAGAATTTTATCAATTAGATTTAGAAATGTCATTTGTTGAACAAGAAGATGTTTTTAAAGTAGTTGAAACTTTAATGGTCAATACCTTTAAAACATTTTCTAACAAAAAACTAAAATATGATAAATTTCCAAAGATTTCATATAAAGAAGCTTTACTAAAGTATGGTAGTGACAAACCAGATTTGCGTAATCCTCTTATAATTAATGATATATCAGATATATTCTCTAGGGATGATGTAACATTTGAGATTTTTAAAAAACTTGTAAAATCTGGTTCAAAAGTAAGATGTATTGTTACAAAAAATACAAAAGACAAACCAAGAAGTTTTTTTGATAGTATTGATAAGTGGGCCAAAGAACAGGGAGCTTCAGGATTAGCGTATTTTACGATTGAAAAAAATAATGAAATTTCAGCAAAAGGACCAGTTGGAAAATTTTTCTCAAGTGACTCTTTATTAGAAATTATGAAAATCACTGGCGCAGAAGTAGGGGATAGTATTTTTCTATCATGTGGAAAAGAAAAAGATTTAGAAAAAATAATTGGTTTAGCTAGAGATAAAATTGGAAAAGATTTAGATTTAATTGATCAAGATGTTTTTGCATTTTGCTGGATAGTTGATTACCCAATGTTTGAAAGAGATGAAGTGACTAATAAAATAGAATTTAGTCATAATCCTTTTTCTATGCCTCAAGGAAATACTAATGAGATAGATTTTGAAAAACCATTAGATATTCTTGCTTATCAGTACGATATTGTTTGTAATGGAATTGAGCTTTCATCTGGTGCCATAAGAAATCATAAACCGGAGCTTATGTACAAATTGTTTTCAATTGCAGGTTATGACAAATCTCAAGTAGATGATAAATTTAGTGGAATGATCAATGCTTTGAGTTATGGTGCTCCCCCTCATGGTGGTATTGCACCTGGAATAGATCGAATTGTAATGTTACTAGCTAATGAAAAAAATATTAGAGAAGTTACAATGTTTCCAATGAATCAAAATGC
>JAYPCR010000079.1:0-2414 GCA_038124805.1 Candidatus Pelagibacteraceae bacterium | reverse complement strand
ACTGGTTTTAAAGCCTTACAAGGACCACACCAAGCTGCTGAAAATTGAATTACAGATACGTCTTCGTTTTTAATTTTACTGTCAAAGTCTTCGTCTTTAAAATCTATAAGCATACTGTTGATATAATTGTTTCAGATAAATATTCAATGGTCAAAAAAGAGTTATTTTCAACTTATTAATTATGCATCAGAATATTTCTGTTCTAAATTCATTACATAATCATTAATTCCATCAAGAAATTTAAGCTTTTCATCTACCGTTTTAAATGAGAACATTTTATCCTCATTTTCTCTTATTTCGTCACATTCAGAATAAAAAGCAGAGACTGTCCACCATTTTTCTTTGTTCGTACTAAGTATTCTTGAAGCAATTCTTCTTTTAATTTTTTTATAAATATCCTTAGGTAGAATTTCAGGTGCTTCATTATAAATCAAACTATGGCCGAATGTAACTAATCGATCATCTTTAAATTTATCTAAAAGTGCAAATTTTCCTTTCCAATCAGATTCATGGAATTTTTGAAATAAAGGTACATCTTTGTTAAAAGTATCAAAACCTCCAGAATAAATTGTCTCTTCAGGTTCTAAATCCTCTTGTGAAGAGGTTTCCATTTTTTCTTCCGCTGCCTCTTTTAAAATATTACACATATCTTGAGAAAACTTTTCATTAGTTTTCATAAGTTCTGCTCTTTTATTTAATAAATTGATACCAATTTTTTTGTAAGGATCTACTTTTAATCCTAAGCTTTTATCTAATATTATTGGTGCTTTATTTGTTTTAATTGTTTTATAAAATCTAGGTGACTTTTTCATTTCTTTTTTTAAATCTTCATAATTAAGTTTTTGAAGCTCTTCTATATTTGCAGTTAAATTTACTGCCTGCCCCCATTTATAAACTGGATGCATACATGCATTTGGGTGTAATGGCGCAACTAAAAATAAATAATTTTTACCAAAAAAGTTTTCATTAATTGTAAACATTTTTTCTTGTTTAATTAAATTTTCCACAACAACTTTGCTTCTTGTTTTTAAATATTCATGCCATAGGTCAGGTTGTTTATCTTTTAATAGTGTTAAAACGTTAACAGTAAGTTCTGTATCAAATAAAGCTGAATGGGCATCTTTAGAGTCAAAACCATTTAATCTTGCAAGAGACTCGAGCTTCATAGATTTATTTCCCTTAGAATTTAGTTCTGTATTTAAAACATTTTCATCTATAGCAAATGCTGCCTTAATCATATTCAAAGCGTCATGTCTTGAATTACCATCAGTGTTAGTAAGATAAGGTTTTCTAAGGGATTTAAAAAACTCTCTCCTTAAGATTTCATCATCAAAACCAACACTAGAAAAGCCCATAAATGTAGCTGGCGACCATTCTCTAAATTTTTTTTCAACTTGAGAAATCATTTCATAATGACTTAAATTTCCTTTAGTTATCAAATCAACATTTGATTTATTGATGCATAATGCTGTTGCAGAAGGCACTCTATCTTGAGGCATTCTACATCGTGCTGAAAATCTCTCTTTTTCTTTAAAATTCTCATCTAAAAGAATTGCTCCTATTTCAATCATAGTTGCCCAATCAAGCTGTGCTGAGTCTGTTTCTATATCCCAAATTACGTAATTCAATTTGCCATCCTTTTTGAATAAAAATATTCTACTTTTTCCATGAATTGGTTTTGATAACTTCTAAATCTTTCACCATCAATTACAAATCGTTGAAATATATTGTCTTTTGTACATAAAAGTATTGCTGCCTGAGTAATGTTTGAACCATACACAGTATTATGCGCTAAAGCATAAGCAGCACATTGCAAATAATAATCATCAATCCATTCATCTTTTTTAGGCTTATTGCTTTGCTTAAAATCTATGATTGTCTCTTTATTTTCATAAATACCAATACAATCAGCTGCACCAGCATATTTTCCAGGATAATATAAAGTTGCTTCACATCCCCAAATTTCATCTAATTTATTTCTTAGACCATTTTCAATAATTTGATCTGCCATCATTTTTTCACGAGTATTATCTCCAAGTAAATCTAAATTTAATTGTCCTAATAAAAATTTTTCTAAATAATCATGCATTGAACTGCCTCGAGAAGTTGCTTCTCTAGAAATTGCCTCAGCTTCTTTATAACCTACTCTTTTTTTCCATTCCTCTAATTTTGCTTTTTTTTCCTCAGACTCTGTTGCTTTTAAAATAGTAGTAACTGAAGGCAAACTCTCTTGATTTACAGAGTAATGTCTTGAGCCTTGAATGATTGACCTTGTTGATTTTGGATAAACGTATTTATTATTCCAATGCATGTTATTTCTTATAGACGGTATTGTCGAAAAAAAGAAATTAATTTTTAAGCTGTCTATTTCGTTCAACAAATTTTTCTACGTTTTCTGTTTGTACAGCTTTCTC
>JAYPCR010000078.1:0-2509 GCA_038124805.1 Candidatus Pelagibacteraceae bacterium | reverse complement strand
GTAAAAAATCTAAACATTAATTATTTTAAAAAGTTATCAGCGTATGATTTTTTTACAACTTTTCTTGCTTTTGGTTCAATAATTTCAAAATCTATTTTATTTTTTTTAGCATAATTTATAGCTAATTCTTTTGTTGAAAATTCTAATTTTAATTCAGTGTAAGTATCTGAAGAACTTTCCCATCCCATTAAAGGATTGTTAGTTGGATCTTTTGTTTCAAATTCTAAAATCCATTTATCTGTTTTTCCAGTGCCAGATTGCATTGGATTTTTATTAGGAATATAAATTTTTGCTTTTCTCATAATAGATGGTCGGAGTGGCAGGATTCGAACCTGCGACCCTCTGGTCCCAAACCAGATGCGCTACCAGGCTGCGCTACACTCCGAATGGAGTACTAATACAGTACTTATTTAATAATTCAAAGTATAAAGATTATCAAAATAAAGGTAATTTTAATAAAATCTGATATATAAAAATGATGATTATTGAGTGTATTAATTGCAATAAAAAATTTGAAGTAGACCCAGATTTAATACCTGAAAAAGGTAGATCTATTCAATGTGGTTCATGTGGACATAAATGGTTCTATAAAAAAGATTTATCTGAACCATCCTCAAATACAGATAATGAAATTAATAACGAAGAAGAAAAACAAGAAATAACAATTTCAAAAGAAAATACTGAAAAATTAAGTATACAAGAAAAAATAAATGAAGAGAAAAATCTTAACGAAGTATCTAAAGAAGATAAATCCGCAAAAAAATCAAATATTTTTAACAAAATAATTTCTTACTTAATCGTTATTATAATTTCATTTGTAGCATTGATAATTGTGCTAGATACTTTTAAAACACCACTAAGTAATATTTTTCCAAATTTAGAAATAATATTATTTAATTTATATGAAACTTTTGAAGATATAGGTTTATTTTTAAAAGATTTAATTAAGTAAAAATGATAAATTATATTTCCAAACCATTTAAATGGTTTTTTAAATTAGAAGCTGCAAGTGGACTTGTTCTATTAATAGCTGCAATATTTGCATTAATTATTAGCAATGGTTCTTTTGCAGAAATATATTTTCATACTTTAGAAAAATACCTATTTATCGGAATTAATGAATTTGGATTAAAGCTATCTGTTCATCATTGGATTAATGATGCATTGATGGCAATCTTTTTCTTTTTTGTTACTTTAGAAATTAAAAGAGAATTTATTCAAGGAGAACTATCAAATCTTAAACAGGCAATGTTACCAATCATTGCTGCGGTTGGTGGAATGTTAGTCCCTGCTCTTTTTTATGTAGTGATTAATTTTGGCAATGCTGAAACAATGAATGGATGGGCAATACCATCTGCTACTGATATAGCTTTTTCTCTTGGTATTTTATCTCTTTTAGGATCAAGAGTGCCAATATCATTAAAAGTTTTTTTAACAGCCTTAGCAATTATTGATGACCTTGGAGCTATTTTAATCATAGCTTTTTTCTATTCGGGAGATTTAAGTGTAGTTTATTTAAGTTTAATTTTAGTTTGTTATATTTTACTTTTAGTTCTTAATAAGTTTTCAGTTAAAATATTTACTCCTTATTTGATTATTGGTTTATTTATGTGGTTTTTTACTTATAAATCAGGAATTCATGCAACAATTGCTGGAGTGCTATTAGCATCAACAATTCCTCATAGACTTAAAGAACATGATTTTTCTTTATTAGTAAAACTTGAACATGCAATTTCTCCATATGTTGCTTTTATGATAATGCCATTATTTGCGTTTGCTAATGCAGGAGTTAGTCTTTCTGGTTTATCTATTGCAACTTTATTAAATCCGGTACCACTAGGAATATTATGTGGCCTATTTTTTGGAAAACAAATTGGAGTGTTATTATTTTCTTTTGTTTCAATTAAACTCAAATTTGCCGAGATGCCAAATAACTCGAACTGGTTAAGTTTTTACGGAGTTTCAATATTAACAGGTATTGGTTTTACAATGAGTTTATTTGTTGGAAATTTAGCTTTTGTTGAAAATATTCAATATATGGATGGGGTCAAAATTGGAGTTTTAGTAGGATCATTGTTATCTACATTAGCAGGATATTTTTTATTATTAGTTACTTCAAAAAAATAATGTTTAATTATAGAGTATTAATAATAATATTATTTATGTCTTTTTCTTTTTTTGGAAACACAAAAGCTGAATACAAAAATATCTTTTTTGATTTTAAGATAAACTCAATTAATGATGAAGAAATTGATTTATCAATCTATAAGAATAAGACCATTTTACTTGTTAATGTTGCTAGTAAATGTGGTTTTACAAAGCAATATGAAGACCTTCAAAATTTATATGAAAATTATAAAGAAAAAGGATTGGTTGTTTTAGGCGTTCCATCAAATCAATTTGGCTCTCAAGAGCCTGGCTCAAATGATGAAATTAAGAATTTTTGCGAAACTAATTTTGGAATAAATTTTCCAATGACAAGTAAATATGATGTTAAAGGTGAAAATGC
>JAYPCR010000077.1:0-2597 GCA_038124805.1 Candidatus Pelagibacteraceae bacterium | reverse complement strand
CCTTAGGAATATCATGTGGAATAGCATCTAACAGTTTTGCAAAAATTTCTGAAGGTTTTTCAAAACTAACACCTTCAGTGTTATGCATAATGTTTATGATGGTTACTATGTTTTGTATTTCAAAAGCGATGCATGCACTTCCTGTTGGATTTGCCTACTCTACATATAGTGGTTTAACAGTTAGTGGTGTAGTTTTGTTTGCATTAATTAAATACAATCAAGTTCCTAATATTTATGGCATCATAGGAATTATTTTAATTATAATTGGTGTTATAATGGTAAATTATTTAGGTCGTTTAAATTAGTTATTTATTTAATTTTTTTCTTTTAATTTTTAATCTTTTACAATTAATACATTCAGAAGTTTCTATTTTTTCAGTTGAACTAAAAGTAAGATCTACATGGACAACTTTAAAATAATGAAGGCCTAAAAAACAAAGTAATTTCTTAATCATTTAACTGTTGACTTAATTTTAATAGTATTATATACATATTTTAGCGCTGATTTATAATCTACTTGCAGAGCGCTTAATAAAACCTGCTAAAGCGATGTTAAACACCACCGCTTTAGTCGGTGGTTTTTTTTTGCCTCTGTATATTTTATTTTTCATCACCGCTGGGTATTTGAACCATATTGTGCACCTGACATTAAGTCGAAGCACTAAAAAGGAGAATAAAATGTCAAAAACTGACAATCTCAGAGAGACTATCGGTGGTCTTCAAAAACAATTTACCGAAAATCCAGAAAAAGCAGTACTTACTTACTATAGTTCATCAAAATTAGTTGAAGGACTACAGTCGAAAGCGACGCTTAGAAATCATAAATTAACTATTGATGAACCTACCTCTTTTGGTGGTAAAGATGAAGGAGCTAGTCCAGTTGAGCTGATTTTAGCTGCTTTAGGTTCGTGCCAAGAGATAACTTATAAGGCTTTTGCAACCGCTTTAGGAATAGACATAAAAAGTGTGAGTGTTGATCTTAAAGCTGATCTTGATCTTAAAGGATTTTTGGCAATCGATGATAAAGTTAGACCTGGTTTTCAATATATTGATGGACAGGTAAAAATTGAGTCTTCGGCTCCAAAAGCTCAAATAGATAAGTTGATAGAAGTAGTAAACTCTCACTGTCCTGTTTTGGATATATTGCAAAATAAGGTTCCGGTTAAACTTTCTCAATCACTAATAAATAGTGGAGAAGTTAAGCCAGAAGCAAAGGTTGCTTAAAAAAAATTAGATGAGACCTATTTTTTTAGGTCTCATCAATTTAACTCGGGACAGAGACACAAATTTAACGTTTTATAACTCTCTCTTTTGCTGAATTTGTGTAGGGAATAAGGGGTAAAAAAGTAACTGCTAAAATAAAATTACATTTATTATTTTATTTTACGAATAAAATAATAAGGATTTTCTTTTAAATTATTTGTTAATTCCCAACCATCTTGCTTAAGTTTAGCTAATTTATCTTTTAACCTAATAAGAACTGTTTTTGGCTCTCGATATTTGTCAAAGTATAAGAGTTCTTTTCTGTCTAAAACTAGATATTCAAATCTATTTTTACCCATCTAATAAATTTACTTTTGTTTAGGTAAAATTCAACTGTGAAAAAACTTTTAATAACCTAAATTTCTATCAATTTGATTTGTTAATTCTTTATTTTCAGTAAATAGTTTTAAATTTTTAAAAAATACACCTAAGCAAAGCTCTATATAAGTGCCTTCACTATCACAAGAAACATGAGGCGTAATTACTAAATTGGGTGTATGCCAAAGTTTAGATTCTGGTTTAATTGGCTCTTCAGAAAATACATCTAAGATAGCTCCAGCAATTTCATTTTTTTCAAGTTTAATTCTTAAAGCTTCATAATCCATTACTGATTGTCTACCAATATTCACAATTCCACAGGTTGGCTTCAAACTATCTAATCTTTCTTTACTAATTAAATTTTTAGTTTCAGGAGTTTCAGGAACTGCAAGATATAAAAAATCTGCATCAGGTAAAACTTCGTCTAATTTATCAAAAGTAATAATTTTTGCACAACCTTCTACATCACCACCTTTTCGGTTTACTCCTATTACTTCAGCTCCTAATAAACTGATGTGCTTAATCATGGATCCACCTAAGGCACCTGTTCCAACAACTACTACTTTTCTGCCTCGAATTGGTTTTCCTAATAAAGAATGGAATTTTTTGTTTTTTTGATTTGTAATTATTCTAGTCATATGGTTTTGCAGCATCAAAATGCTCATTAAACCAAATTCACCAGCTTTAACTGCGTGAACACCACTACTATTTGTTAAAACTAAATCATCTTTCATCCAATTAAATGGAGCTAAATGATTAACCCCAGCAGATGTCACATGGATCCATTTTAAATTTGGAGCAATTTCTTTTAAATTTTTGGTTGGAAAATCCCAACCAAGTAAAATATCTGAGTTTTTCATTGATGATACAAAATGATCATCATCCCAATCAATTAAATATTCAATTTTATCTCTTAGTTCAGGACTTTTGTTAAGTTCTGTTTCAAATATTTCTTTAGTGATCGTAACATTTTTTTCACCTTCAGGATCACAAGGTAAACAACCATGTTTCCAATG
>JAYPCR010000076.1:0-2618 GCA_038124805.1 Candidatus Pelagibacteraceae bacterium | reverse complement strand
CAATAGAGTTTAATAAAAAAATAAAAAAAGGTGATGTAATAGCTCAATTAAAAAACAGAAATATCGTAGCTCCTTTTGATGGAGTTGTTGGAAAAAGAGATTTTTCAGAGGATTTAGAGGTTTCTAAAACATCCATATTAATAAACTTTGATGATGCATCTATAATTTATTCAGATGTCAACATCCCAGAAATATTTGCTCCTTATGTAAAAGAGGGTTTACCTGTTGATGTAAAATTTTCTGGATATAAAGATAAAATATTCAAAGGATCAATTGACTCTGTTGCAAGCAGAATTAGTGAAGATACAAGATCACTTCAAACAAGAATTAAAATTGATAATTTAAATTTTGAAATTTTACCAGGATCACTTTTAGAATTTTCAATAAAATATAATGAGAGAAAATCACTTGGAATTCCAGATACATCAATATTGGTCGAAGGTGAAAAATCTTATATTTTTAAAGTTTCGGATGACAACAAAACTCAAAAAATTGAAGTTAAAACTGGAGATCGTCTAGAAGGTTTCATGGAAATTTATGAAGGGTTAAATCAAGGTGAGAAGGTGGTGTCCGAAGGACTAAAAAAAGTTAGACCAAATTCTGAGATAAAACCAATTATTAGATAATTATATGTTTATTACTGATGTTAGTATCCGAAGGCCAGTTGTTGCATGGGTAATGTCATTAATTTTAATAATATTTGGGGGATATGTTTTTTGGGAACTTCCTGTAAGAGAATTACCAGATGGTATACAGCCTCCTGTAGTTCAAGTACAAGTAGACTATAAATCAGCATCTGCAGAAATTATTGATCAAGAAATTACTCAAAAAATTGAAGATGTAATTGGAGGAGCTGAAGGAATTAAAAATATCGACTCAACATCACTTAATGGCAGAAGTAGAATTGATATCCAATTTAATACTGACATAGATCTTGATGATGCCGCTAATGATATTCGAGAAAGAGTTTCAAGAGTAGTTGACAATCTTCCCAGTGAAGCAGACGCACCTCAAATTTTAAAACAATCTGCAGGTTTTACAACAACTATGTGGGTTGCTCTCTCTTCACCAACTTGGAACGACCTAGATTTAGGAGATTATGCTGAAAGATACTTGGTTGATGTTTTTTCATCTATTCCTAATGTAGGAAGGATTTTAGTAGGAGGTCTTAGAGAATTAAGTGTTAGGGTTTGGATTGATCCAATAAAACTTGCTGCAAATAATCTTACCATCCAGGAAGTTGAAGGCGCTTTAAGAAATGAAAATGTAAATTTACCAGCAGGCACTTTGGAGGCAACCAATAAAGATTTAAATTTAAACATAGATAAATCTTATTCAAATATTGAAACTATTAAACAACTACCAATAAAGAAAACAAAAGAGAAAGTAATTTTATTATCAGATGTTGCTAATATAGAATTTGGTCCTGTATCTGAAAAAACACTTTTTACAGCTCAAAGAAAAAATGCATTAAATCTTAAAACTGTTGGAATTGGAATATATGCAAAAAGTGGTGCATCAACAGTAGAGCTTTCAAAGCAAGTTAAAAAAAAAATTTTAGAAGTTAATAAAAATTTACCTGAAGGTTTAAAACTAGAAATTGCTTTTGATAGAGCAACTTATGTTGGCACTGCAATTGAAGAAGTCTATAAAACTTTGGCTATTGCATTTGTGCTAGTAGTAGCAATTATTTATCTGTTTTTAGGTACTTTTAAAGCAGTAATAGTTCCTGCAGTTGCTTTACCAGTTAGTTTGATTGGTTCGTTTCTTGGTTTATATTTATTTGGATTATCAATTAATATCTTTGTATTACTAAGTTTTATTTTGGCCATAGGAATAATTACTGATGACTCAGTAATTATGACAGATGCTATCTATACAAGAATTGAAAATGGAGAAACCCCATTAGTTGCTGCCTACAAAGGATCTAAACAAATCACCTTTGCAATAGTTGCTACTACATTAATTCTAGTAGCAGTATTTTTACCATTAGTTTTCATTAAAGGTATAGCTGGGACGTTATTTAAAGAAACAGCTATTGCCCTTTCTTTTTCAATAGTTGTTTCTTCGTTTGTGGCTTTAACCTTGTCACCTATGCTAGCTAGCAAATATTTGGTAAAAAAACCAAAAAATAATTTTATAGTTGTTGGATTTGATAAAGCTTTTAAAAATTTTTCAGACTTTTATTTAGATACTTTAAAATTCTGGATAAATAAAAAAAAAACTATTTCTTTTTTCATAATATTTATTTTAGCAGGATCATTTTTTTTATTTAACTACACAACTAAAGAACTTTTGCCTGATGAAGATAGAGGTTCATATCTAATTATTGGACAAACTGATGAAGGAAGCTCATTCGAATATACAAAAGATAAAGCTCAACAAATTGAGAATAGATTAATTCCATTACTTGAAGCGGAAGATAGTCCTTATGAAAGATTAATCATGAGAGTTCCAGGATTTGGTAGATCAAGCACCACTTATAATAGCTTTATAATTATTGCTTTATTAGATGATTGGAAAAATAGAAAAAAGGATAGCCAAACAGTGATGAGGGAAGCTATAGGCAAAATAGTATCTTTACCTGAAACGCTAGCTTTTCCAATTTCTCCTCAATC
>JAYPCR010000075.1:0-2620 GCA_038124805.1 Candidatus Pelagibacteraceae bacterium | reverse complement strand
TTTTTTAATTGAGCTATTACATCACCTTTTTTTATTTTTTTATTAAACTCTATTGGTGACAAAATTTCATACTTTTCTACTTTATAAGATTTAGTTTGAGAAGGAGTAGCTGTACCAAAAGTATTTATTTTATTTGCAAATTCTCTTTCATTTACAACACTTACAATAATACCCGGAGGTGGTCTCTTGCTAAATTTTTTTTTAAAATGGTTTCCAATCATTGTTCTTGCAACAATTACTGAAATGATGATTAAGAAAAAAATTAAAACAATACTTGTTATTTTAGTAGATCTTTTCATAATTAAAATTTTCCATATTCGGCCCAAGAGCCATCGTAAATATTCGGCATATAATTATCATTAATTAAAGAATAAGCCAGAGCCAAAACACAAGCAGTAACACCAGATCCACATGAAAAAATTATATTAGAATCGCTTGTTTCTACTAAATTTGACTTAAATATTTTCAAAATATCTAATTTATTCTTAAAAGTATGGTCTTCATTATTTATTAGTTCATTAAAAGGGATACAAATTGATTTAGGAATTGATCCACTTCTAAGTCCTTGTCTTGGTTCTGGAACTTTACCGCTAAATCTTTCTCTGCTTCTTGCATCTATAACTTTAAATTTTTCAGTTGAAATATTTTTATCTATAAAGTTTTTATCTTTTACCAAGCTTATATTTTCTTCAGCTCTGTATTCAGATTTTAATATTTTACTTTCTTGATTTGTTGTTATTTTTTTTTCATTATTCCATTTTTTAAAACCACCATCTAGTACATGAATTAGCTTAGGATTGTGTCCAAAATAAATAAAATTGTACCAACATCTACAAGAGCTGATTACATCTGAGTTATCATAAATAATAATTTCATCATTATTTTGTATACCCATATTAGATACTATTTCTTCCCAGCTTTTTTTATCAACTAACATGTGGGGTAGATCGGTATCTTTTCTTGAATTTTTATCTAAATCAAAAAAAATTGAATTTGGAATATGATTTAATTTATATTCTTCAAAGCCATTACGCTTAGTTTGAGGCATATGCCATGAGCAATCTATAATTTTAACTCTATTAATATTTTTTTCTAAATAATTAGTATCAACTAAAGACATGCTAATTTTTTTCTAAATACTTTTGATGATATTCTTCGGCTTTACAGTAATTTGTTATAGGTGATATTTTGGTAACTATCTTCCCAGATAATTTTTTATTAAATTCTTCTAAAACTTTAATAGCAATTTTTTTCTGATTATCATCATTATAAAAAATTTCACTTCTATATTGAGTTCCAAAATCAGGTCCTTGTGAATTTAAAGTGGTTGGGTTATGTAAATTAAAAAAATTATTTAAAATTTCTTGATAAGTAATCTGCTTTGGATCAAAAGTTAATTTGACTACTTCAGCGTGATTGGTTGTTCCTGAACAGACTTCTTTGTATGAAGTAATAGAGCTACTTCCCCCACAGTAACCAACTTCTGTTTTAGTAATTCCAGGTATTTTACTAAATTTAATTTCAGGTCCCCAAAAACATCCAAGTGCAAGTATAGCTATTTCCATTGATTAAACTTTTATTTAATTTAAAGATTAATCTCATGCTTAACAGAAATCAATTAGGCCTTTTGTACATGTTTATGTCAGTATGTGCATTTTCTATTATGGATTTACTTGTTAAATGGTCTCAAGATTATCCTACGGGTGAAGTTTTATTTTTTAGAGGTTTATTTGGATTACTGCCTACTTATTTTTTAATTCCAAAAGATAAGCTTAGTTCATTCTACAAAACAGATCGTAAATTAGAACATTTTTTTAGATGTTTTGCTGGCATAATTGCATTAATTGCTATTGTAGTAGCATTAAGGGAGCTTCCTCTTGCAGTTGTAGTTAGCTTATCATATGCGGCCCCATTATTTATAACTGTATTATCAATTTTTTTATTAAGTGAAAAAGTTGGAATTTTTAGATGGGTAGCGGTTCTTATTGGTTTCGTTGGTGTATTGGTCATTTCTGAACCAGGATTTCATGAAGTAAATTATTTATATATTCTTCCAATTATTTTCTGTATTGGAATGGCTTTTGTTACTATTACAATTCGTAAATTATCAACTTCAGAGCCAGTATGGTTGATCTCAATTTTTTTTACCTTAACAATTACTTTTGTATCTTTATTCACAATACCTTTTGGTTGGATTATGCCTAATTTTAAAGATTTTATATTATTAGCATTAATTGGGATAACTGGTGGAGGTGCTAATTTGTTATTAACACAATCCTATAAATTGTCAGAAGTTTCATTAGTTGCACCTCTTAAATATTTATCTTTAATATTTGCAATTTTATTTGGATATTTAATTTGGGATGAAATTCCAAGTTTTAAAAACCTCGTAGGAGCTGCAATGGTTATTACAGCTTCTTTAATAATATTAAGAAGAGAAATTTATTATAAAAAGAAAATTCCATCGACATTAAGACATGACTAAAATTCCAAAATATTGGAACAGAGCAAAAAAATATTTATCTAAAAAAGATAAAATAATGGAAAAATTAATTCTTAAATATAAAGGTCCCTCAGAAACAGTTCTTACATCTAGAAAAGATATTTTTTTTTCATTATG
>JAYPCR010000074.1:0-2648 GCA_038124805.1 Candidatus Pelagibacteraceae bacterium | reverse complement strand
GAGTTTTCTTGAAGCTCGGCTAAAATTTTTTTATCAATTTCTTTCATATTTAGAATATTATTCTATTATTTATTAAATAGATAGTACTAATTACTAATATTTTCTATAAATAACTCATTTACAACTTATTATTCTACTAAATATTGATTTATTAGAATATTATTCTATATGTCTCCACAGTTCAGTTGTTAGGCTGCTTAATCTCTCGAGGTCTTTCCTATGTATGATTAGGCAGCTTAAAAGGAACTTAAAAACTTTAAGGAGAAAATGATGTCGGTTAAAAGAAAACTAAAAAGCGCAACCATCACATGGTTTCCAGCCGCTTTTGTTAAAAGCAAAAGAAAGATTTTTTTTAAAGAGATTTATCCAGAAGGTTTTTATTTAAACGACAAAGACACAAACAATATTAAGGAGAAAATAAATGAAAATAATTAAAAATCTTGTAATTTTAACAATTACATTTTTATTATCTTCTCAATTAGCTTCAGCTGAATCAAAATTTTTAGTTGATACTAATTGGTTAGCAAAAAATATCAATAATCCAAAAGTTAAGGTTATTGAAGTAAGTGTAAAACCTGGTGTATATGAAAAAGGTCATATTCAAGGTGCAGTAAACTTTAAATGGCACACTGATTTAGTTGATACAGTATCTAGAGATATAATCAGCAAAGATAAATTACAAAATTTATTGAGAAAATCAGGCGTAAACAAAGACAGTACTATCATTTTATACGGTGATAAAAATAATTGGTTTGCTGCTTGGGCTGCATGGGTATTTGATATCTATGGCGTTCAAAATGTTAAATTACTTGATGGCGGTAGAGCAAAATGGGAGGCAGAGAAAAAACCTTTAACTCCTATAGCATCTAAAGTTAAATCAGGAAATATTACGCTTACAAAAACGAATAGTGCTTTGAGAGCTAGACTTTCAGATGTTGTAGCAGTAGCTAAGAAAAAATCTAATGTTGCATTAGTAGATATTAGATCAGCTGCTGAATACCAAGGTAAAGTTTTTGCTCCTGCTGGTGTTCCAGAGTTATCTGTAAGAGCAGGTCATATCCCTGGTGCTGTGAACGTTGGATGGGGTAAAGCAGTTAACAAAGATGGTACTATTAAATCAGCTAGCGAGTTAAAGAAAATTTATGCAGCTGCTGGAATAGATGGTTCTAAACCAATTATTACATACTGCAGAATTGGTGAGCGTTCTAGCCATACTTGGTTTGTTCTAAAAAAAGTATTAGGCTATGATGCAAGAAACTACGACGGTTCTTGGACAGAATACGGAAATTCAGTAGGAAATCCTATTACTAATCTTTCAGGAACAGTTTGGGGAAAAATTTAATTTCCAAAATTAAAAAACAATAATAAAATGGCGGCTTTAAAAGGCCGCCATTTTTAATTTATGAATTTAAAATCAAAGATACCTTCGATTAAAAATTATACAGGAATAATTCTTGTTTTATTTGTTTCTTTTTTGGTAAATATAAAAGTTTCAAATTTAAATGAGGTATCCTATTTATCTCTTTGGCTTGGGATATCTTTTGGAATTGTTTTACAAAAAAGTAGATTTTGTTTTTATTGTATAGGTAGGGATTTTATAGAGAAGAAAAACTCTGAGGGTTTGCTTGGGATTATTACTGCACTCATCATAGGAACACTTGGATATCACCTTGTTTTTGGGGCTTTTTTACTTGAGCCTGTATCTCCTCAATTACCTCCTAATGCTCATATTTCTCCAGTAAGTATTATTTTAGTTTTAGGATCTTTTTTCTTTGGTCTAGGCATGGCAATCGCAGGTTCATGTATTAGCGCTCAACTTTATAGATTTGGTGAAGGTTTATTAAGCGCATTTTTTGCTTTTATAGGAATAATTTTTGGATTTATTTTTGCTTATAAAATATGGAATTATTTATATTTAAATTTTATATACGACTCGCCAACTATTTGGTTTCCCCATTATTTTGGATATGCTGGATCAATTGGATTTCAGATATTAGTTTTAAGTATTTTAGCCTTATTATTTTTTAAATTTCATAGAAAACAAAAAAAACAAAACACTCTTTCATGGTGGAAAATTAAGTGGCCTACGTATGTAGGTGGAATTTTAGTAGGATTAATTGGAGCAGCAGCTTATTTAAGAGTTGCTCCGATAGGGGTGACAGCTGAAATAGGAAATATTTCAAGAAGCTTTGCTGAATTCTTAAATATTATGCCATTACGTTTAGAGGGTTTTGATACTTTAAGAGGGTGTATTAGGGTTGTAAAAACTATTTTTTTTACGGACAATGGATTATTTATTTTTGGTTTAATACTTGGTTCTTTTGCTTCTGCTATTTTTTCTGAAGATTTTAAAATTCAAATACCAAGCTATTTAGAAATTAAAAAATCTTTTATTGGAGGTGTGTTCATGGGTTTTGGATCAATGATTGCATTAGGTTGCACAGTTGGAAATTTGCTTTCTGGGATTATGGCCGCATCTTTATCTGGCTGGGTTTTTTTAATTTTTTGTAGTATCGGATTATATTATGGATGGCTTTTAAAGAATAAATATTTAGTTTAAAAATTTAATATTTTTTGAATAACAAACCCAGCTATCATTGATCCTACAAAAATTAGAGAATGAGTATTAAGCATCGCAAGTGATGCGA
>JAYPCR010000073.1:0-2648 GCA_038124805.1 Candidatus Pelagibacteraceae bacterium | reverse complement strand
GCTGCTTTAGCATGTTTAATAGATTCTATCGTTTGTGGTTTTACACCATCATCAGCAGCAACCACTAAAACCACTACATCTGTAAGCTTAGATCCTCTTGCTCTCATTTCAGTAAATGCAGCATGACCTGGAGTATCAATAAATGTTAGTTTATTTGATTGAGATTCAATTTGGTAAGCTCCAATGTGCTGAGTAATTCCTCCAAATTCTCCTGAAACAACATTGGCACTTCTCAAAACATCTAAAACAGATGTTTTTCCATGATCTACGTGTCCCATCACAGTAACTATTGGAGGTCTATTTTTTAAATTTTCAGATCTAGATTCTTTAATCTTTTTAATTATTTCCTCTGCTTTTTCTTCTCTTATAGGGTTATGACCAAACTCTTTAACTAAAAATTCAGCAGTATCTGCTGCTAAAGTTTGATTAATAGTTACCGTCACACCCATCCCAAATAGATATTTTATAACATTGCTTGATTGCTCAGCCATTCTATTTGCAAGTTCTCTAACGGTGATTGCTTCTGGAATATTTACATCTCTTTTTATTGGTTTTAAATTTTCTTTAGTCTCTTCTTTATTTAAAATTTTATTCTGTTTTAATCTTGCTCTTTTAATGGATGCTAAACTTCTTGCTCTAGACTCTACTTCATCATCGTCATTGATTGCTCTAGAGATCGTTAACTTTAATTCTCTTTTTTTTGTTCCAAGTTTTGATTTTTTATTCTCACTATCATCTTCCCCTTTAAGTCTTTTAGTTGCTCTTTGTTCAGCTAACTTTCTTTTCTCAAAATCATTTGCAATTGGAGATGATTTTGGTGGAAATGAAGGTTTAATTGGCGGTACACTTCTATCAAAAGATGAGCTAGGTTTTGATTTAACACCAGAAGGTCTAAAAGAACTGCCTCTATTAGGAAATTTGCTAGGCTGCTTTTCTATGACTACAGAGTTTTTTCCTTGAGTTTTTGCAATCTCAATATTTTGGATAGACTTCTTGGCTATGCCAGAAATTGTTAATTTTGTTTTTTTGTTTTCCATAACTCATCACTCAATCTTTATAAACAATATTTCTTGCTGACATAATTAAATCATCTGCTTCAGCCTTTGATAATGCAAAATCTTCAAGGTAACCCTGAATTTTTACTCTTTCACCTTTAACAACATCATAACCTCCGGTTAATTCATCTGATGCTAAATCAGCAAAATCCTCTAATTTTAATATTTTTTGTTCACCTAAGGTAACCAACATGCCAGGTGTTAAACCTTTAAGATTAATTAAACCATCTTCTAAACCAAGATCTTTAATTCTTTGAGAAATATCTTCTTGATCTTTTTCATGAAATTCTTTTGCTCTTTCAATTAAAGCATTTGCGGTATCTTCCTCAATGCCTTCTATTTTCATTAAATCTTCAACACTGCTATCTTTAATATCATCGATTGTAGAAAAACCTTCAGCCACCAAAAGTTGACCGAGCGTTTCATCCAATTCTAAATTTTTTACAAAGTTTTCAGTTTTTTCTTTAAATTCTAACTGTCTTCTTTCAGAGTCTTCGGCATCGGTCATGATATTGATTTCATAATTTAACAATTTAGTAGCCAGTCTTACATTTTGACCTCTTCTTCCAATTGCTTTACTTAAATTTTCTTCTGTAAGAATTACATCAAGTTTTTTTCTTTCAGTATCAACATTGACTCTTTGAACCTCTGCTGGTGACAAAGCATTTGAAACTAAAATTGCTGGATCTTCAGACCAATTTACAATATCAATTTTTTCACCTTGTAATTCATTTACAACAGCTTGAACTCTAGATCCTCTCATCCCCACACAAGCTCCAACAGGATCTAAAGAAGTATCAACTGCTTTAACGCAAATTTTAGCTCTACTTCCAGGATCTCTTGAAGATGATTTTATTTCTATTAGACCATCGTAAATTTCCGGAACCTCTTGTACAAAAAGTTTTTCCATAAATTTTGGATGTGCTCTTGATAAAAATATTTGTTGGCCTCTAGGTTCTCTTCTAACGTCAAAGCAATAAGCTTTAATCCTATCTCCAGCTTTAATATTTTCTCTTGGAATTAATTCATTTTTTTGAATAATTGCTTCAGTTCTTCCTAAATCAACTATAACATTTCCAAACTCTAATCTTTTTACAATTCCACTTAAAATAGAGTCTTTTTTATCAATAAAATCGTTATATTGTCTTTCTCTTTCAGCCTCTCTAACATTGAAACTAATTACTTGTTTAGCTGTTTGAGCTGCAATTCTTCCAAAATCAAATGCAGGTAATGGTTGTAAAACTTCATCACCAATAACTTTATCTTTGTTTGTTTCATTAAGATTTATTGCGTCCTCTAATCTTATTTCTGTATTAGAGTTTTCAGGCTTTTCAACAATTATCAATTTTCTAAAAATTTCAATATCTCCGTTTTCTCTATTAATTAAAACTTTGATTTCATTGTCTTGACCAAACTTAGATTTTGCAGCTTTTGCAATTCCAGTTTCCATTGAATTAATAATTAATTCTTTATCAATAGATTTTTCTAAAGCTACTGCTTCAGCTATTCTCAATAATTCTAATTTATCTGCTCTTTTGTTTAACATATTTTTGTTTGCTCCAAAAAAAAATGGGCTAAAGCCCATTTTGTAAA
>JAYPCR010000072.1:0-2811 GCA_038124805.1 Candidatus Pelagibacteraceae bacterium | reverse complement strand
AGAGAAGTTATTAAAGAAATGAATAGAGTGGGTATTGTGGTTGATATGTCTCATTCAGCAGAAAAGAGTACATTTGATGCTATTGATATAAGCGATAAACCTATAGCAATTACTCATGCTAATCCATTATTTTGGCATCCTGCAAAACGAAATAAATCAAATGATTTGCTAAAAGCTTTAAGTGATAGCGGAGGTATGTTGGGGTTATCACTTTATCCACATCATTTAAAAAACAACACAGATTGTACACTAGAAAGTTTTTGTGAAATGGTTGCAAAAACAGCAGAAATAATGAGTATAAAAAATATTGGCATAGGTTCCGATCTTTGTTTGAAACAACCAGATTCTATTGTTGAATGGATGAGAAATGGGACATGGTCAAAAAGTAAAAATTATGGAGAGGGTTCAAAAAACAAACCTGGTTTTCCGAAACAACCTATTTGGTTTGAAGATGCTCGAGGTTTTTCAAATATTGAAAATGGTTTAAAAAAAATAGGTTTTTCTGAATTAGAGATTGATGGAATATTAGGAAATAATTGGTTTAATTTTTACAAAAATATTTAAATGAAAATAGAATTAAGACATCCCAATGAAGTAATGAAGCTTTCAAGACTAGGCTCTTTTCATCAATCAAAACTCTCTTTTTTAAGAAGTTTTTTAAGTGAATTTAAAGACTGGGAATATAAAAGAGACCTTTTTGATCTTGATAATGATGGCTTTGGTACTGCAATTTATTCATTTAAAAAAAAGGAAAGAATTTACTCTCTTGTATGCTTTGCAAATAAAATAAATGATGATGAGAGATCTGATAGAGTTATCGCAACAAAATGGGATGCAGCTTTTACTCTACACGACGGAACTCCAACAAAAGCAGATATTGAAAGGTTAAAAAATGAAGTTCCGAAGCAAGAAGTAGGAAGATTATCCTATAAAGAACTAACTCTATCTAGAGCCAATAAATCTGTCAGAGTTTTCGATCATGTAGTGAATAGTTTAAGCGAGGGAAAGCAACCTGATTTGGATTTATTATCTTCAGTTGGTTATTTATATAGGACTACAGCCGTTTATGGTTCAGGTAAATTTGGTTTAGCTGATCGATTTAGAATAAAAAATAGAGAAGAGATTAATGGGCCGTTTAGACTAGAAATGATGCTAGTTTATTTAGTTAGACAATTTACTTTTGATCAAGTCAATCATGTAGCAAAGTGTAAAAATCCTTCTAAAGCAGTATCTCTAGATAAAAGTATATGTAAAAATTTGGGCATAGGTAATTCGACTGGATTAGGTATGGCACCTTTTATTGTTAATCATCCTACATTATTAAATAATTGGATTTTAACAAGAGAGACAGCACTAAAAAAAATTAGAGAAATAAAAAAAGTAAAGCCTCAGGATAGTTTGTTGTTTAAAAATAGTTTAAAAAAATCTTTAGCAAATATCACATCTTGGAATACTGAAAGCTCTTACCAACAAAAAAAAATAAGAGATTTATTAAAAGATGTTCAAAAATTAATTAAGTTTATTGAAAATGATTTTAATTTTGATGAGGATTATCCATTTAATCAAATTTATCTATGGTTAGAAGAAAATTCTTGTGAAGAATGTACAGAATATGTTGTTTCATTAATGATGGAACCTTTTGATGAAATTATAAAACCATTAATTTACCAAATGAGCTCAGATGAAGATCAATTTTTTAATATACCAACTTCAAGAAAAATATATGAATTGAAAAAAATATTAGTGAATAAATACCCTGAAATTTTAAAAATTGATTTTGAAAAAAAAGAAAATAACCATAAATTTTGGTTCATTTCTAAAAATAAAGAAGAGCCTAGATTAGCAGATAGATATGTTGAACAAGGTTCAGAATTAGAACAACCACTTGCAATTGCTCGAGATATTAAAAAACTTTATGAGAGAATAGAATTTTTAGACCAAGATCTTTCAATAGCTGAATTTTTAAAAGAAAATTCAGATTTAAGACATGTTGTTAGAAGAGCATTTATAATTGAAAAATTTCCTTACTCTGAAATTCAGGATAATACGATAAGTGAAAGTATTATTCCTATTGATATGTTAAGATTAAAACTTTCATTTTTTGGTGCACTGAAATTTGATCCAAGATCAGATAAATGGTTAAGAATTTGCATGTTTCAAGGCGCACCTTTGCCAACAGATTTAAAAAATTATGATGATCAGTGGGTCTATAATTTAGATCAATAATATGAAGTCACTTAGTGAAATCGAAACTACTGCTAAACGAGCCAGTCGTGCCACAGGTTTTTCTTGGGGGATTGCTGAAGAAGTTGGTAAAAATATTCGATTACTCGAATTATTTGGATTACCAGGAGTTAAAAACTTAACTCAATATTATCTAGATCGAAAATCTAAAAAATACGAAGAGTTAAAAGTTTTAAAACAAAAAAATAATTCTAAAACCTTACCCTTTTGTCCAATTATTGCAGGAGTAAGTTTTTTAGATCATTCAAAAACTATAGAGGGTTATAAAGAATTGATGATTGAAAATTTAGCATATCCATTACTTTTTTTACCTTTTTTAGGTAGAGCTTCTGAAATAATCGGCAAGAAAATATCCTTATCATTTGATCAACATGAATTTTTAATGAATTTAAATGTAAATATTCTTGTCAACAAAAGCTTAAAGCAAATTCTACCTTTGGCTAATAAACTTGAGGTTAAAATTCATGATAATGAGGACAGTTTTACTGATATGGAATGGAAAAATCTTTATAATTTGTCAGAAGAAACTTTTGTTGAAGAAACCGAAAGTTTAAAACAAAGTGCTGC
>JAYPCR010000071.1:0-3017 GCA_038124805.1 Candidatus Pelagibacteraceae bacterium | reverse complement strand
TCTGATTGTAAAACTAGTTTTGATCTTTCTAGATTATCAATTAAATTTAGAGCTTCTTTTGCAAAAGCATAACCACCATATTCAAAAGCATCTTCTTTTTCTTTTTCAAACCTTCTTCTTTGATTTTCCATTTCAGCAAAAGTTCTGATTACTTTATCTTCTAGTTCTTTTATTTTTTCCTCAGGAGAAACTTCTTTTGAAGTATTATTTTGCTCTTCTGAATTTTCAGCAACTTCTTCTTTTACTTCTTCGTTTGAAGTTTCTTTCTCTGTAGTTTCTTGTTTAAGGTTTTCTTCTTTTTCCATGAGGGCTTATATGGTAAGAAATTCTTGAATTGCTAGGTATTAATGAAAAAAATTAATCATTTATTAATCGGGACCAATAATAAAGGAAAACTTAAAGAAATCAGGGATTTATTGCCCCAAAAGATTAAAACTTTTTCATTAAGTCAGTATAAAATTAAAAGCCCGAAAGAGACAGGGCTTACATTCGAGGCAAATTCTATTTTAAAATCAAAGTATTTTTCAAAAAAAACAAAGTTGATATGTTTGGCTGATGACTCTGGATTGGAAATTGATTTGTTGGATAAAAAACCTGGTATTTATTCTGCAAGATGGGGTGGAAAATCTGGAGATTTTTATAAAGCTATTAAAAGAGTTTATAGAGAATTAACTAAACAAGATAAAAATTGGAGATTAAAAAAAATTAAAGCTAGATTTATTTGTGCTTTATCAATCTCTTATTTAGATAAAAACTTAATTTGTGTAAGGGGTAAAGTAGAGGGCTATCTTTCAGATGTTCCTAAAGGAAATAATGGTTTTGGTTATGATCCAATTTTTATTCCAATAGGAAAAACCAAAACTTTTGGTGAAATGAAACCTTCTCAAAAGTATAAAATTGATCATCGATTTAGAGCATTTCAAAAACTTAAAAAATTTCTGTAAGTTTTCCATCTTCAACTTTATAAAAATTTAATCTGTGATTAATTTTATTATCTTGAATATCAAAAATTCCAATTTTACCTTTGAATGAATTCTTTTTTTTAAATAACTTATCTAGATCTGAAAGATTATTTTTAAGTGACAAATAATACACTAATCCTACTAGATCATAACTCAATAAAGAAAGATGGTCTGGGTATTCTTCAAATTCTTTAAAGAATTTATTTTTATAATTATCAAAATTTATTTTATTAATCGAGGGATAGTAAATAGGTTGCAAATTAGTTTCATTTACCAAACTTTCATCAAACCACTGATTTAGAGTTATAAAATATTTATTTTTTGGAGAAACATCAGTATATAAAAGCGATGTAGTAACACTTTTTAAACTTTCATCAAAATCTGCGATGACTACCGCATCAAAGTTAAGTCCACCTAAAGTGTATCTCTTTTTTAATTGTTCTATTTTTTTTTCTTTATTAGGATCATTAGAGTTTTCAATTCGAGAAATTTCATCATATAAATTTTGTTTTCTTATTTCATAGTTTGTAATTTTTTCAATTTGTTCAGTTAATTTTGTAGGTTCGATATCATAAATATAATCTCTAAAAACTTTGATTTTAGAATCTTTTATCCCTTTTTGAACCTCAGCCTCGTAATCTAGCATAGGAGTTAAAAATATTGTTCTTTCAATTTGATTTAATTCAATAAATTTTTTTATGGTATTTAATTGTGATGTAGAATTTACACCAGCACTGATTATATTTTTTGGTAGATCTAAAGTTTTATTAGTCAGTGATAAAAAGGTTAGTTCTTTAACTTCATCTAAATAAGTTAAACTATTAAAAAAAACTGGACCAATAACTACTTGCACACCTAAATTTTTAAGCTCAATAGCTGAACGCAATGTTTTGTTGGCACTTGAAGCTGTATCTCTTGGAATTATTTCTATGAAATCACTATTTATATCTTTAACTGCTAGCCTTACAGCTTTGATAATTTGTTGACCAATTTCTTTATTTTCTCCTGTAAATGGAACTAAAAGACCAATTTTAATTTTTTCTTCTGCTCTTGAATTGAATGTAAAGAACAGAAAAAAAAATGCTAAGAGTATTTTAATAATATTAATCATTTTTAATGATACTATAATAATTTTTAAGCAAAATTATGATTATAAATTCGAATTCATTTGCAAAAGGGATTAAAAATGGGCTTTATTTGGTTGCAACTCCCATTGGTAATTTAGGTGATATCACTTTAAGAGCAATAGAAGTTTTAAAAAAATCTGAATATATTTTATGTGAAGATACTCGAACTTCAAAAAGTCTATTAGATCGGTATGAGATTAAATCTAAATTAATTTCAAATCATAAATTTAACGAAAAAAAAAATTTAAGTAAAATTATAGAAATTTTAAAAAATGGATCGGTTGTATCTCTTATTTCTGATGCGGGCACTCCAAGTATATCAGATCCAGGTTCGACTTTAGTGAATGAATGCAATAAACATGGCATTGATGTAATTCCTATCCCAGGTGCTTCAGCTGTAGCATCCGCTGTTTCAGTTAGTGGATTTTCAGAAAAATTTTTATTTTATGGTTTTTTTCCTGAAAAAAATAAAACATTAGTTGATGATTTAAAGATACTTTCAGAAATTAAATGTAGTTTAGTTTTTTTTATTTCAGCTAAAAAAATTAATAAAATAATTCCATTTATTAAAATGAATTTTACAGGTAGAAAAATAGTTATATGTAGGGAAATTTCAAAGATATATGAGGAATTTATAAGAACTGATATCGATTCACTTGAAACTTTTAAAAGTGATATAAAAGGTGAAATTACAATCGTTATTTCAGAACCAAAAAATGAAAAAAAAACTTCACAAATTTTGGATGAATCAGATAAAAGAAATATCAAAAGATTAATTAATAAATTAAGTATAAAAGAAATTACAAAATTAATTAATGAAAATAAAAATATCTCAAAAAAAGAAATTTATAATTACTGTTTAAAATTAAAAAATGAAATTTAAATTTATATTATTAATAATTCTTTCAATTATTTTGACTGGGTGCAC
>JAYPCR010000070.1:0-3119 GCA_038124805.1 Candidatus Pelagibacteraceae bacterium | reverse complement strand
AATCTTTTTTCTACTAAAACTAAAATTCCAGAAATTAAATTTTTAAATAAATCTTGAGCCCCTAATGCAACTGCAACACCAAACAATCCAAGTCCTGCTATGATTGGTCCAATTTTAATTCCCCACAATTCTAGGACTGCTGCTAGACCAAGAATAAATATCAATACCTTTAAGGATCTTATGATCCAACCAATTAATTCTCTTGTTAAAAGTTTATCTAAACCGCTTAGGACATATGAAATTGGCTCTACAATTTGATGAATGATCCAAAAAATTAAAATAGTAATTAAAGTTCTATTAATTGTATCTACTACTTCTCTGCCATCTGCAGAAAAAGACATATAATAACTTGCAATAAAAAAACCTAGAACAATAGGTAAAAATCTAGCTGGTCCAATTAAAGAACTAACAAAAGTATCATCTAATTTGTTAGTAGTTTTTTTAGTAATTAATTCTAATTTTTTTATTATTATTTTACTTATAATTCCTCTAAAAATTAAAAATAAAAAAAATATTCCAATACCAATTAAAATTTCAAAAATATCTACTCCTAAAATTCCTTTTCTCCAAACGGATAAAAAAACTTCAGAAAAGTTATTAATTAGTTCCATAATTAAATTTTATATAGCAAAAATTCTTCTTCTCCAGGATTAAAAAGAAATATTTTTTTCCATTTAATTTCGTTCAGAATAGAGGAGGTTTTTTCACCTATGCACATTAAATTGGTATTCATCCAAAGACTTTCTAATTGATATCTTTTAATAAAATTTAAGAAACTAATTGCGCTGTTTTGAGAGTAAATATAAGTAATATCAGGCATTATTAACTTTAATTGATCTACAAATTTTTCATCAAAAAGCTCTATGGGGGTAGTTTTATAATTAATTATTCTTTCAACAATATATCCATCATTAATAAGTAGTTTATCTAAATCAACTGAGATCTGTTCACCACTTACATAAATAAGTTTTCCATCATTCTGATTAAAATTTCTTAAAATTAATTCTTTTAAATTCCTTACATTGCCTTCTGCAGAAATTACATTTTGAAATCCAGAGCTTCTTGCTTTTTTTTCCGTTGCTAAACCGACACAAAAACATAAACAATTTTTATCTAAGTTTTTATAATTTAAATGCTTTATTGCATTTGCACTTGTAAAAATAATACCTTTACAGCTTTCAAGAGAACTATGATCATAGTCAACGGGCTCTATATTTAAAAGTGGCAAATGTGAAACTTGATGCCCAAGATTACTAAACTTTACAATCATTTCTTTGCAGTCTTCTAATGGTCTTGTTAATAAAATGTGCATATTATTTTTTATATGAATTATTAGATATTTTTTTTAAATATTTGCCCATGTTAATACCTAAAGTTTCAGCATTTTCTATCAGGTCGATATCTTTATGATAAAATCTTTGAGTCCCATCTAATGAAAACAATTCAGCTTCTAAAGTAATTTGTTTATCTTTTATAGATGCATATGCCCCAACAGCTGTTTCACAATCTCCTTCTAAAACTTTCAAAATATTTCTTTCTGCTAGAACACTTAAATGAGTTTTTTGATCATTTATTTTATCTAAAATTGAAATAACCTCATTATCATTTTTTCTACATTGTAATGCAATTACTCCTTGCCCAGCACTTGGAATAATTTCTTCTGTTGAAAATATTTGTGTAATCTTACTTTCTAGATTCATAGATTTAATACCTGCTAAAGATAATATTATAGCATCATATAGTCCGCTCTCTAATTTTTGAATTCTTGTATCAACATTTCCCCTGATCAGTTTACAATTTAAATCATTTCTGATTTTCTTGATTTGAAACTCTCTTCTAAAAGATGATGTGCCAATAATTGCATGTTTTTTTAGTTCATCTAATTTTAAATTATCATTAGATATCAAAATTTCTCTCGGATCATTTCTGGATAAAAATGAATTTGTATATAAATCAATATTTTCATTTGCAGGCATATCTTTAAGGGCATGAATGGCAATATCTATTTCCTCATTTAAAAGTTCATTTTCAATATTTTTTGAAAATAATCCTTTCCCACCTACTTCCGACAATCTTTTATCTTGCACCTGATCGCCCTTGGTAACAATTTCTTTAATCTCTATTTCAATTTTTTCGATACCTAAATATTCTAAGATAGCCGACTTAGCTTTGTTTGCATAAATCAAAGCTAGTTTGCTGCCTCTAGAGCCAATAACAATTTTTTGTTTTTTCATTAATAAATTTATATTTCTCTCTTGTAATGAGATTGTACAATTAATAGAAACTATTTGAATGAGTAAAAAACCATTAATTCTTGGAATAGAATCTAGCTGTGATGAAACTGCTGCAGCCATAATCAGTGAAAATGAGCAAGGATTACCAATAGTTTTATCAAACATTGTTTCCAGTCAAGTTGATGTCCATAAAGAGTTCGGTGGAGTTGTGCCAGAACTTGCAGCAAGATCTCATATGGAAAAAATTGATTGGATAGTTGATAAGGCCATTAAAGATAGTCAAATTAATATTAAAGACATAGATGCAATAGCATCTACTGCAGGACCTGGTTTAATTGTTTGTTTGTCCGTTGGTTTAAGTTTTGGAAAAGCACTAGCATCAACTTTAAGCAAACCTTTTATAGCTGTAAATCATTTAGAAGGTCATGCTCTCAGCCCAAAATTAAATTCTAATCTTGATTATCCATATTTACTACTTTTAATCTCTGGTGGTCATTCGCAATTTTTAAATGTAAAAAATTTAGGAGATTATAAAAGACTAGGAACTACAATAGATGATGCTTTAGGAGAAGCTTTTGATAAAACCGCAAAACTTCTTGGCATAGAATTTCCTGGAGGCCCTCAAATTGAAATTTTGGCAAAAAAAGGTGATCCTAAGAAGTTTAATTTACCAAAACCAATTTTTAATAAAGGTGGATGTAATTTGTCTTTTGCGGGATTAAAAACTGCTGTATTAAAAATTTCTAAAAATATAAAAAATGATCAAGATAAATTTGATCTTGCTGCATCATTTCAAAATACAATTGAAGAAATTTTATATAAAAAAACAAAAATAGCTTTTAAAGAATTTGAAAAAATAAATGGTTTTAACCATAAAAAATTTGT
>JAYPCR010000069.1:0-3160 GCA_038124805.1 Candidatus Pelagibacteraceae bacterium | reverse complement strand
ATTATGGCTGATAAAGATAGAGTTTATATATTTGATACTACGATGCGAGATGGTGAGCAATCGCCAGGGGCATCGATGAGTCTTGAAGAAAAAATTCAAATTGCAAGAGTATTTGATGAATTAGGTATTGATATCATAGAAGCAGGTTTTCCAATAGCTTCACCTGGAGATTTTGAGTCAGTATCAGCAATTTCAAAAATTTTAAAAAAATCTATCCCATGTGGTTTAGCAAGACATTCTAAAAAAGATATTGATAGATGTTATGAAGCATTAAAACATGCTCCAAGATTTAGAATTCATACGTTTATTTCAACAAGTCCTCTTCATATGAAACATAAATTAAATAAAACACCTGAAGAGGTTTATGAGTCTATTAAAGAGCATGTCAGTTATGCTAGAAATCTTACTGATGATGTTGAGTGGTCTTGTGAAGATGGAACGAGAACAGATATGGATTATATGTGTAAGACTGTTGAACTTGCAATTAAATCTGGAGCAAAGACAATAAATATACCTGATACAGTTGGTTATACAGTGCCATCAGAGTTTACAAAAATTATTCAAACTCTTTTAAACAAAGTTCCAAATATTGATAAAGCAATTTTATCTACACACTGCCATAATGATTTAGGATTAGCTGTAGCAAATTCTTTAGCTGGTATACAAGCAGGCGCAAGACAAATTGAATGTACAATTAATGGAATAGGTGAAAGAGCTGGTAATGCTGCATTGGAAGAAGTTGTAATGGCTATTAGAACTCGTAATGATTTAATGCCATTTGAAACTGGAATTAATACAACATTACTAAGTAAAGCTTCAAAACTTGTATCAAATGTTACAGGTTTTCCAGTACAATATAATAAAGCGATAGTTGGAAAAAATGCATTTGCACATGAGTCAGGAATACATCAAGACGGAATGCTTAAAAATAGAAATACTTATGAAATCATGACACCAGAAAGTGTTGGAGTAAAACAAACTTCATTAGTAATGGGCAAACATTCTGGAAGACACGCTTTTAAAGACAAATTAATTAGTCTTGGTTATGCAGAAATAACTGATGATATAATTGATAATGCATTTGGTAAGTTTAAAGTTTTAGCTGATAAGAAAAAACATATTTATGATGAAGATATCATTGCTTTAGTTGATGATAGTTTAGTTTTAGATAAAAAAGCTAATACTATTATATTAAAATCTTTAAAAGTTTTTGCAGGAACAGGAGAACCTCAAAAAGCAGATATGACATTAGATGTTGATGGTGATATCAAAACAGCATCTGAAACAGGGGATGGACCAGTAGATGCTATTTTTAAATGTATTAAAAACTTATATCCGCATGATGTAAATCTTCAGTTATACCAAGTTCATGCGGTAACAGAAGGTACAGATGCACAAGCAACTGTAAGTGTTAGAATTGAAGAAAATGGTAAAACAACAGTTGGTCAGGCTGCAGATACTGATACTTTAGTTGCATCAGCTAATGCATATATAAGCGCACTAAATAAAATGATTATTAAGAGAGATAAAACAGCTCCGATGGATCAAGAAATTAAAAAGGTAAGAGGTATATAGATGGGAATATTTGATGGTATTAAAAAAATTTGGAGCCAAGATATGGCAATCGATCTTGGAACAGCTAACACATTAGTCGTTGTAAAAGGACAAGGAGTTGTTTTAAATGAACCTTCGGTGGTTGCAATTGTTGATCAAGGTGGAAAAAAAACTGTCCTTGCAGTTGGTGATGAAGCCAAAACAATGCTTGGAAGAACTCCAGGAAATATTAGTGCAATCAGACCATTAAGAGATGGTGTTATCGCAGATTTTATTGTGACAGAAGAAATGATAAAACATTTTATTAAAAAAGTTCACAAAGGTAGAACATTTGCTAATCCAAGAATATTAATTTGTGTACCAACAGGCTCAACTCCAGTTGAAAGAAAAGCTATTCAGGACAGTGCGCTTGCAGCTGGTGCGCGTAGAGTACAACTGATTGAAGAACCTATTGCTGCTGCGATTGGTGCAGGGTTACCAATATCAGAAGCTACAGGATCAATGATTGTTGATATTGGTGGTGGTACTACTGAAATAGCAGTTATGTCATTAGGAGGTCTAGTTTATTCTAGATCTTTAAGAATTGCTGGTGATGCCATGGATACAGCTTTAGTAAATTATATGAGAAAAGAATATAATTTAATGATTGGTGATAGTACTGCAGAAAAAATTAAAAAAGAAATTGGAACAGCTATTCCAACAAATAGTAATACATACGCTGTTAAAGGAAGAGATCTAAGATCTGGAACTCCTAAAGAAGTTAATATTACTGAAGAGGATACAGCTGAAGCATTAAATGATATTTTAAAAGAAATGGTCAATGCAATTAAAGATGCCTTAGAAAATACCCCTCCTGAATTGTCAGCTGATTTAGTAGATATGGGATTAACATTAACCGGTGGTGGTGCATTGTTAAAAAATATTGATAAAAGATTTGCAAAGGAGACTGGTTTACCAGTGCATGTAGCTGATGATCCATTATCTTGTGTAGCAATTGGCACAGGAAAAGCTTTAGAACAAGAACAAACATTCTCTACTATGCTTTCTGAGTATTAGTAGAAATGGTTAAAAGCAGAGATGACTTTAAACTAGCTTTTAGATCTGCTTTTTTAAAAAAAAATTCTAAACAAAAATTTTCACTTTTATCTTTAATAATTGTCTCAATAGTTATTTTAATTTTTACGAATTTAAATTTAAAAATAATAAATGTTTTAGAAAAAGTTTTACAGGATATAGTATATAGATCTTCACTTATTGTATCTATTCCAGAAAAAAAGATTAATAAATATTATCATAGCGTTAAGGATCATTTAAATATTTATAATTTAAAAAATGAAGAAGAAAATTTACTAGAAAAATATAATGCTGAAAAATTAGCAAACGAATATTTAATATCAGAAAATAACAGACTAAGAAAAATTATTGGAGAGCAACAATTATCTCAAGGATCAATTATTGCTAAAGTTTTATTAGATAAAGAAACTCCATTTTTAAACTCTATAATTTTAAATAAAGGTTCAAAAGATAATATTGAGTTAGGCATGGCTGTCGTAAAAGATGATTATCTTGTTGGAAAAGTTATAGAAGTTAATTTTTTAACATCTAG
>JAYPCR010000068.1:0-3267 GCA_038124805.1 Candidatus Pelagibacteraceae bacterium | reverse complement strand
GTAATAAAAAATAAAAAGTTTAATTCCATTATTTAATTCGCTTAGATGAAGTGGACTAATATAATTAAACTAGAAATATAAAAGGGCTAAAATAATCAATATTACCAACAAGAATACTGAGCCCATTATCAAATTAATTTTAATGTTAAATTTTTTATGTAAATAAACGCTTATTTTGGGCCAATATAAAACAAGCAGAAAAACTAATATTGCTGGGATAATAAATTTAATCAAAACAATTAATCGTTAACGTAAACAGATACTCCTCTAGAATTAATATCAACATCAAATTTTTTATGCAATGGAGGAAAGGCCCTTTGCGAACAATCTAGTCTATCGCAAGTTCTACAAGAAACACCAATAGGTATTTCATTCTTTTTCTCCTGAACGTTTAAATTTTCAGTGTAGATAAAATCTTTTGCATATTTTGCATCACAACCTAAACCAATAGATAAAACACTTTTAGCTTGGCCATATCGACTGATCCCTTTTTCCAAAGTTTTTGCAATACACACATATTTTTCACCGTTAGTCATTTTACTAATTGCAACTTGAATAACACCTGGTCGTGAAAAAGCTGAATAAACATTCCATCTAGGACAAGCACCTCCATAACGTGGAATTTCAATTCCAGATAAAGAAAATCTTTTAGAAATATTTCCTGCCATATCCACTCTTAACATGTGAAATGGAATTCCTGGAAGTTTAGGATCTTGCAAACAAGTTACTCTATGGGCTACTTGTTCAAAAGAAGTTGCAAAACTATTTTGCAATAATTCTAAATCATATTTTAATTTCTTACATGCAGCATGAAAAAGTTTGTAAGGCATTAAAATTGCTGCTCCACAATAATTTAACAATGCAACTTTTGTAAGTTTTTTAGATTCATCAGAAGGAAATGAAAATTTAGATAAATAAAAATCAACTTCTTTCATTGCACCCATTTGTGCTATTTGTGCAGCTGCATGAAGTTTTTTTGTTTCTAAAGAGTTATAATCACTTAATAAAAGTTCTTGTTTCTCTTCGTCATAAAGTTTTGAAAAAGGTTTGTTTTCAGATGGAATTACATCTTTAACAGTAATTGAGTATTGTTTTTTAAGATACTCACATAATGATAAATATCTAGTACGATTATCAATTTGAATTTTTTCAAAAACTTTATTTGCAAAATCTTCTAGTTTTGGAAAATAATTTTTTTGTTCTTGTAGAAAATCTGAAATAACTTCACCTGGAAAAGAATTTTTTCGATTATCAACAATTTTACCTGAAATTTTTTCAATCTTATCAATAAGTTCATGATCCTTTTTTTTTAAAATATCTCCAAGTCTAACAATTGCTTTACCAATTTTAGGATTTGTTCGAACAAGATCTTTAACTTCTGGTCCTAAAATATCTAAATCTTCAAATAATTGATCATCTAAAATGTCAGATAATGTATTTTCTAAATTAATATCTGTTTTTGTTGTAAGTTGAGAAAGATCGATATTTAATTTTTCACAAATCTTTAATAATAAATCTCCATCTATTTTTCTTTTTCCGCCCTCAATTAAATTTAAATAACTTGGAGAAATATTTAAATCCTCAGCTAGTTTGTTTGCTTGCAGTCCTAATTGTCTTCGAAAAGCTTTTATTTTAGGCCCTAGATTTAATTCTGATTGACTCATATTTTCTATTTGTAAATTTTGTAAATTATTATTTACAAAAAATTTATTGATTTTACAAGCATTATTAACAATTAACTAGAAATTGTAAATTTTGTAAATTATATAATTTACATGACTAAAAAAAATCAAAACAACAAAAATGAAGCTCAAATCATCAGTTTAAAAGATCATGAAATCTATAAAGCTAGAGGCATTTATATGAGAGATGATCATTGTGACTGGGGATCTAGCGGATTAAAAGAAATTGCTGAAGATAAGAAACAAAGCAATTAATTTAATCCTCTAATTAAGCTTCAATTTTTACAATTCTAACAGAACGGAAACCAAGATGAGTGCTGAAAAAATTTCTTATGATTTAAAAAGATTTTCTGGAATAAAAAGAGATTATTCCGATCAAGAAGTAGAAAGATTAAAAGGTTCAATTAAAATTGAATATTCTGTGTGTAAACAACAATCACAAAAATTATGGAAATTATTAAACTCTGAGTCTTATGTAAATACTCTTGGTTCTTTATCTGGTAATCATGCAGTTCAACATGCAAAAGCAGGCTTAAAAGCAATTTATTTAAGTGGTTGGCAAGTTGCTGCAGATGCTAATAGTGCTGGAGAAATGTATCCAGACCAATCTTTATATCCATACGATAGTGCTCCAAAATTAGTTGAGTCAATGAATAATGCTTTAATGAGAGCTGATCAGATCCAACATATGGAAATCTTAGATGGTGATATGAAAGCAGAAAATAGAGTTGATTACATGTTGCCAATTATTGCTGATGGTGAAGCAGGTTTTGGTGGACCTTTAAATGTATTTGAACTTACAAAAAAATTTATTAAAGCAGGAGCTGCTGGTGTTCACTTTGAAGATCAATTAGCTAGCGAAAAAAAATGTGGTCATATGGGTGGTAAAGTTTTAGTTCCAACAGGTACTATGATCAAAAACCTTAAAGCTGCAAGACTAGCTGCTGATATTGCAGGTGTTCCACTAATTATACTTGCAAGAACAGATGCAAATGCTGCTAAATTAATAACTAATGATTTTGATGAAAATGATAAACCTTTTTTAACTGGTGAAAGATCACCAGAAGGTTTCTTTTATGTTAAACCGGGCATCGAACAAGCTATTTCTAGAGGACTTGCTTATGCACCATATTCAGATTTAATTTGGTGTGAAACTGCAACGCCTAATTTAGAAGAAGCTAAACGATTTGCTGATGCAATTCATGAAAAGTTTCCTGGAAAACTTTTAGCATATAATTGTTCACCATCATTTAATTGGAAAAAACATTTATCAGATGATGAAATTGCAACATTCCAACAAGAAATTGGTAAAATGGGATACAAATTCCAATTTATTACTCTTGCAGGTTTCCATACGCAAAACATTGCAATATTTGAACTAGCAGAAAAATATAAAAAAGAAGGTATGACTGCTTACTCTAAAATTCAACAACTTGAATTTGCTAGAGAAAAAGATGGATACACAAGTGTTAAACATCAAAGAGAAGTTGGTACATCTTATTTTGATGCAATTTCAAATACAATAAGTGCAGGAAAAAGTTCTACTACCGCAATGGCTGGTTCAACCGAGTCAGAGCAATTTTAA
>JAYPCR010000067.1:0-3338 GCA_038124805.1 Candidatus Pelagibacteraceae bacterium | reverse complement strand
AAAATATCAACCTACAGGTTAATTTTATCTTCTATTAAGGATCTTGATATTGCTAATCGTTCAGGTCCAAATAAAAAAGACACTGATGATGAAGATATTAAAAAATTATTAAAAAAAATGGTGAAGCAAAGAGCCGAATCAATTGAAATTTATAAAAAAAATAATCGAACTGATTTATTAGAGATTGAGCAAAATGAATATGATCTTTTAATTAGTTTTTTACCAAAACAGCTAAGTGACGAAGATACAAAAAAAATATGTGAAGATACTATAAAAAAAATGGGTGCAACTTCAATTAAAGATATGGGTAAAGTTATGGGTGCATTAAAGGGGCAATATTCGGATGAAATAGACTTTGCCAAAGCTGGATCGTTACTAAAAGAATTATTAAATCAATAATGAAATATCCGAAAGAATATCTAGATGAAATTAAAACTAGATTGAAAGTTTCAACTGTTGTCTCAAAAACAGTGAGTTTAAAGAAAAGAGGTAAGGAGTTTGTTGGTTTATCTCCCTTTAAAACAGAAAAGACGGCTTCATTTACTGTTAATGATGAAAAAGAATTTTATCATTGTTTTGCTACTTCAGAACATGGCAACATATTTGACTTTGTAATGAAAACTCAAAATTTAAAGTTTGGTGAAGCTGTTAAATACCTGGCTAATTTAGCTGGAATGCAGCCATTTATGTTTTCAAAACAAGATGAAGAGAGAGAAAAAAAATGGAAAGAATATTTATCAATCTTTAAGCGTTATGTTGATTTTTATCATGACGAACTATTAAAAAATGAGTCCCTATCATATGCTAGAGATTATTTAAAAAATAGATCTTTAGGAAAAGAAGAAGTTAAAAAATTTAAAATTGGTTTTATTGAAAAAAATCCAAATTTTTATGAAAAATTAAAAGAGGAATTTAGTGAACAAGCTTTAATGGAGACGGGTCTATTTTATTTAGATGATAAAAAAAAAAATTATGTTGAAAGATTTAGAGGCAGACTAATCTTTCCAATAAATAATATTTCAGGTCAGCCAATAGCATTAGGTGGACGAATTATTGATGATAATGACTATCTAGCAAAATATATTAATTCACCAGAAACAAATTTTTTTAAGAAAGGATCTAATTTATATAATTTAGATATAGCTAGAAAATTATCAAATAAACTCGATCATATTTATCTCGTTGAAGGTTATATGGATGTTGTTGGTTTAAGTAAAAATGGAATTGAAAATGCCGTTGCTAATCTTGGAACTTCATTAACAGACAAACAAATACTTACTTTGAATCAATTTTTCGACGATATTATTATTTGTTTTGATGGCGATGAAAGTGGATATAAGGCTGCTCTAAGAGCTGCAGAAAATTCAATAAAAGAATTAAAACCAGAAAAACAAATTTCTTTTCTTTTTTTGCCAGATAAAGAGGATCCTGATAGTTTTGTAAATAAAAATGGAAAAAATTATTTTATAGATTTTACCAAACAAAGTAAAATTTCTATCCACCAATTTATTTTTAGCCATTACAAAAAACAAACAAATAATGATCCTTCATCTATGGCAATTTTTGAAAAAAATTTAAGAAATATTGCAAATACAGTTAAGGATGATTTTATTAAAAAATACGTTTTAGAATATTTTCTTGAAAAAATTTCAGAATTAACTCCTTATTCTAATCAGGGTAAGAAAAATTTTTATGTAAAAAAAGCTAAATCACTACCTTCAACAAAAAAACATTACAATGATAGCAAATCAGTTTCTGCTGTTGAGCTTAAAGAATATTCTTTAATATATCTGATAATTAATAATCTAGATTTATTCCAAGAAAATATTCATTTATTAGAAAATATAAAATTATTTACTAAAATTAATATTCAAATTTATAATTTAATAGTTGAAAAAATGAAGTCTGGTGAAAAACTTGCTATTGAAAATCTAAATTTAGATGCTCAGTTAATAGACCGAGTTAATAAGTTTGCTCCAATAAAATATATTCTAAAAAATAAATCAAATAATGATCATCAGGTAATAGAGTTGTTAGAGGATATTGTTAGAGATTTAAATAATTATGATCTGGAGTTTAGGATACAAGAATTGGAATCAAAATTTTCTAAAGATTTGAGTGAGACAACATTTAACGAACTAAAAGAACTAAAAAAAAAGCAAAATATCAATTAATATAACCAATTTAGTAATGGATTTTTACTAATTTGACATTATATAAGACTTCCAAACTTAAATTGCTGTGGAAAGAATTATAACAAAATCATTTGCTAGATTGATGGGTCGTGGAACTCATAGAGGTTTCATAACTTATGAAGAGTTAAGTAAATCCTTAGGAAAAAGGAATCTTTCAGATGAAAATTTATCACAAGCATTTATTCATATTTTAGATGAAGGTGTAGCTTTAGTAGAAAAGAAATCTGATTTTAAAGTTTTAAGAAAAAAAGAAAGCTCTTCAAAAGAAGAAGGTAAAACTATTGAAAAGAGCGATGACCCTATAAGAATGTATCTAAGAGAAATGGGTGGGGTTGAGCTTCTTTCTAGAGAGGGTGAAATTGCAATCGCAAAAAGAATTGAGGCAGGAAAAGATGTAATGCTTATCGCATTATCACAAAGTCCAATCACAGCACAACAATTTTTTGAGTGGAATGAAAAATTACAAAAAGATGAAATTTTAGTTAGAGAGATAATTGATATTGATACTAACTATATGGAAGATGAGTCCACAGGACCAAGTGCAAAGCAAAAAAATGCAGGTGAAGATGATAAAGATGATAGTTCAAGTGATGATAGTGAGGATGACTTTAATCCAACGCTTGCTGCAATGGAAAGTGAAATCAAACCAAAAGTTCTAAAGACTGTTAATACTCTAACTAAGGAATATAATAAACTTATTAAGTATCAAAAAGAAAAATTAGAAAGTGTTTTAAATTCTCAAAATTTTTCACCAGCAAAAGAAAAAGGTTATGAAAAAATTGTTAATGATATTTTGGAAAATATTAAATCTTTACAATTATCGCCTTCAGTTTTAGAAGAATTAGTTCAAAAACATTATACTGAAAACAAAAAGATCATATCACTTGAAGGTAATCTTTTAAGATTAGCAATGGATCATCAAATCCCAAGAAATGAATTCATAAAATATTATATCGGTAATGAAATAAATCCTAATTTTAAAAAATTTTTAGATACAAATAATGTTTGGAAACAATTTTTTGTAAAAAATAAAGATGAGTTCAAAAATATTAGAGAGAGATTAATTGAGATTAGTCACAAACTTGGAATGTCAGTTACTGATTTTAAAAAATTAGTAAGTAGAGTTCAAAAAGGTGAGAAAGA
>JAYPCR010000066.1:0-3451 GCA_038124805.1 Candidatus Pelagibacteraceae bacterium | reverse complement strand
TATTTTAAACCAGACCTTTCAAAATTTGTTCGTTAAATTTCTAATTTAAAGTCAATTGCCTTAACACTATGAGTTAGACTTCCTATAGATATTCTATTAACTTTTGTTGAAGCAATTTTTTTTATATTTTTTAAATTTACATTTCCTGAAGCTTCAGTTTGATATTTGTTTTTAATAATTTTGATACTTTTTTTAAGGTTTTGTATGCTCATATTATCTAATAAAACTGTATCAAATTTAAGACCTATTATTTTTTTTAGTTGATTAATATTATCAACTTCAACAGTAATTTTTCTTCCTTTTTTATTTTGGATAGCTTTTGTAACTACTTCTTTTATGTTTGAACTAGCAATGTGATTGTCTTTTATTAAATATTCATCACTCAGATTAAACCTATGGTTTGTTCCTCCTCCAACTTTAACAGCATATTTTTGGATTACTCTCATATTAGGAATAGTTTTTCTAGTGCAGCAAATTTTACTTTTACCTTTGACTATTTTTACAAAATGATTGGTTTTGGTGGCTATACCTGAAAGATGAGATAAAAAATTTAAAGCTACTCTTTCTGCTATCAAAATGTTTTTTGCTATACCTTCTATAATTGCTATTACACTGTGCTTTTTAACTAAAGATCCATCTTTTTTTAAAATTTTGAATTTAATTTTTTTATCAATTAGTAAAAATGTCTGTTTTGCAAAATCTATTCCAGCAACCAAAGCATTTTCATTACTAATGATTTTAGCTTTGATAATTTTGTTATTCTTTATAAGTTCTGAAGTAATATCACCGTTAGGATAGAGATCCTCATTTAAGGCAAGTTTTACTGTATTAATTATAAAATTCTTACTAAGAATAATTTTGGACACACAGTTTATCTTCCAATAGCAGCCATTCTTTCAACTGAAGTTCGAGCTTTTTCAATTGTTTCTTGATCCATAATTATTTCTCCAGTCTCATTTTCAAGACAATCAAGAATTTTAGGTAGAGTAATTTTTTTCATATGTGGACACATATTGCATGGTTTAATGAATTCAACATTTGGATTTTCAATTTGAATGTTATCACTCATTGAGCATTCTGTAACCATCATTACTTTTTTTGGTTGATGATCTTCAACATATTTTATCATTCCAGATGTAGATCCCGCAAAGTCACTTGCTTTAATAACTTCTGGAGGGCATTCAGGATGTGCAATTATTTTTATTCCAGGATTATTTTTTCTAATTTCATGAATTTCTTTTTCATTAAATTGATCATGAACTATGCATATGCCTTTCCAGGATATAATTTCAACATCAGTTTGAGACGCTACATATTTTGCCAAGTAATCATCTGGTAAAAAAATTACTTTTTTAACACCTAAAGATTTAACAATCTTAACTGCATTTGCTGAAGTGCAGCATACATCAGTTTCAGCTTTAACTTCCGCAGAAGTATTTACATAAGAGACTACAGGTACTCCAGGATATTTTTCTTTTAATAATCTTACATCTTTTCCAGTTATAGAAGATGACAATGAACATCCCGCATCCATGTCTGGTAAAAGAACTTTTTTGCTTGGACTCATTAGTTTTGCAGTTTCAGCCATAAAATGTACGCCTGCCATTACAATTATATCAGCTGAAGTTTTAGATGCTTCAATTGCTAATGCCAAAGAATCAGCTGAAAAGTCAGCCACACCATGATAGATTTCTGGAGTTTGATAATTGTGTGCAAGAATAACTGCGTTTTTTTCTTTTTTTAATTTATTAATTTTATGAATATAGGGTGCATGCACTGACCATTCAATTTCAGGCACTACTTTAGAAATTTTTTTATAAATCGAAGCTGTTGCTTGTTGGACTTCTTGTGTAAATTCCATGCCGCAACTTATCAATTTGAAAGATAAATGTCATTCATTTATTGTGAGGCATATTGCGGTCGTGCTGAAATTGGTAGACAGGCACGGTTGAGGGCCGTGTGGACTTAGTCCATGAGAGTTCGATTCTCTCCGACCGCACCAAATTATTTAATTTTTTAAGATTTAATCCAACTAGGCTTAATTATTTTAAGAGAAGCATTTTTAGAAGTATAGTCAAAATTTTCATTAAAATTATCATCCAAATATTTAACTAAAGCAAAAGGAAAATCTTTTTCTATTAATATTTTTCCTATTTCAATTTCATTATTATAAATTATTTCATCTTGATGAAGTTCACCTTTGGTTACCTGAATTGGCAACAATCTTTTAGATAATTTATTTTTTAATTTAATTCTTGCAGTATTTTCTTGGCCTACATAACATCCTTTTTTAAAGTCAAGTCCGTTAAGTTCCTCAAAATTACATTCAATGCCAAATAATTTATTTTGTAGTTTATTTAAGTTTTTAGGCACAACGCCAAGCTGATGACTAATTTTGTAATAATCTATTGGGTCAGCACTTTTTAATCCTAACTTTTTAAGTGACAAATAAAGTTTTTCTAAATTTATGATTAATCTTGCTCCAAGTTCCTTATTTCTTGGATCTAAGACAATAGGGTCTTCTCTAAATTTAACTGTATGCCCTAAAATATCTTTAGCATTATCAAAAGCTAAAAATTTTTTACTACCAAATACTGCTATAACAAATTCATTACTTAAATTTAAAATTTCAACTTTAGATCTTAATTTATAAATACTTAGTTGTTTAAATAAATCATTAGCTTGACTTTTTTCACAATCAATAAAATATCCTGATTTATGTTTGACAATGATAAATTCAAATAGAAATTTTCCTTGTGGTGTTAGCAAAGAAGCAAAACAACTCTTATCATCACTTACTTTATTTATGTCATTACTAATTAGATTTTGAAGAAATTCCTTAGCATCAATCCCATTTATATAAAGAATAGCTCTGTCCTCTAAAATATAAACTTCGTTATTATTCATGTTTGAATGATCCTGAAATTTAATATAAGTACTTTTTTTATAAATGTTAGATCTAATAATCAAAAATGGACAGTGTTATATCGATGGAGAGTTAAAAGATGTTGATCTTGCGATAAAAGATAAAAAAATTCATCAAATTGGTCAAATTACTGAAGGAGCCAAAGAAGTTATAGATGCCAAAAATCAAACTGTTTTACCTGGCTGTATAGATACCCAAACTCATTTTAGAGAACCAGGTTCAACTGATACTGAGGATTTGCATTCAGGAAGTAGAGCCGCAATTGCAGGAGGAATTACCAGTGTATTTGAAATGCCAAATACTAATCCACCAACTTCTAACTTAAAAGAATTTCAAAGAAAGTTAGATCTTGCTAGTAATAGAATGTATTGCAATTATGCTTTCTATTTTGGTGCAACTGCTGATAATGCAAATGATTTGGCTAGTTTAAAAGATCTAGAAGGTTGTTGTGGTATTAAACTTTTTGCAGGATCTTCAACAGGAAATCTTTTGGTTGCTGAAGAAGATGATATTGAAAAAGTTTTT
>JAYPCR010000065.1:0-3461 GCA_038124805.1 Candidatus Pelagibacteraceae bacterium | reverse complement strand
ACATATGAAGGTCTGACCATTAAAGGTAAACCAATTTTTTCAGCTATCTGAATTGCTTGCTTATAAGTTTTTGCGATCCCACTTTCAGCTTGTTTTAATTTTAATTTATTTAAAAGATTTCTAAATCGATCTCTATCTTCTGCTAGATCAATTGAAGTATATTGTGTTCCTAAAATTGGAAGTTTGTTATCATGTAAAAATTTTGCAAGTTTGATTGGAGTTTGTCCTCCAAACTGAGCAATGACTCCTAAAAGATTTCCGTTTTCTTTTTCTTTTTTAATAATGTTAAATACGTATTCTTCTTTAAGTGGCTCAAAATAAAGCCTATCACTAGTGTCATAATCCGTAGAAACTGTTTCAGGGTTGCAATTAATCATAATTGTTTCAAATCCAGCATCTTTGAGAGCAAAACTAGCCTGACAACAGCAGTAATCAAATTCTATTCCTTGGCCAATTCTATTAGGGCCTCCACCTAAAATGATAATTTTTTTTCTATTTGAGGGTTCAGCTTCACACTCAGTATTTAAGGAAAGATTTCTTTGATATGTAGAGTACATATAAGGAGTAAAAGATTTAAATTCAGCAGCGCAAGTATCTACTTTTTTATAAACTGGCAGTACTTTTAGTGCTGTTCTTTTTTTTCTTACTATATCTTCAGAGGTCTTAGTCAATTCAGACAATTTTTTATCTGAAAATCCAATAGATTTAATTCGGTTAAATTCTTGAAAATCTTTAGGCAATCCCTCACGTTTTATTTTATCTTCATTATCTACAATCTCTTTTATTTGTTCTAAGAACCATGGATCAATTTTACATAAATTAAATATTTTTTTGATATTGATTTTTTTTCTGAAAGCCTCAGCAACCAATAATATTTTATTTGGAATATTTTCTTTAAGTTTCTTTTCAATTTGTTTTTTATTTAAGTCAAAAATTCTATCTAATCCTGAAAAGCCTGTTTCAAGAGAAACCAGTGCTTTTTGAAGAGACTCTTTAAAATTTCTACCAATTGACATTGCTTCTCCTACAGATTTCATTGATGTGCCTAAAGTAGCTGGAGAAGTTGAAAATTTTTCAAACGTAAATCTTGGAATTTTTGTAACCACATAATCAATACTGGGTTCAAAAGATGCTGGTGTTACTTTTGTTATTTCATTTTTTAATTCATCTAAGGTGTAGCCAACAGCAAGTTTAGCTGCAACTTTAGCTATTGGAAATCCTGTTGCTTTAGATGCAAGTGCTGATGATCTTGATACTCTTGGATTCATTTCAATAACTACCATTCGACCATTTTTAGGATTGATGGCAAACTGAACATTAGATCCTCCAGTTTCAACTCCAATTTTTCTTAAACAAGCAATCGATGCATTTCTCATTACTTGATACTCTTTATCAGTGAGTGTTAGAGCTGGTGCTACAGTAACGGAATCTCCTGTGTGTATACCCATTGGATCAATATTTTCAATTGAACAAACTATTATGCAGTTATCTTTTTTATCTCTAACCACTTCCATTTCAAATTCTTTCCAACCCTCAAGACATTCTTCAACTAATACCTGACTAACTGGGGACTCATGAAGACCACTTTTAATTATTTTGAAATAATCTTTTTTATTTTTTGCAATTCCACCTCCAAGGCCTCCAAGTGTAAAAGCAGGTCTTATTATTGCTGGCAGTCCAATTTGATTTAAAACTTTATTAGCTTGCTTGATGTTGTTTACTATTTTTGATTTAGGTAAATCTAAACCTATATCAAGCATGTTCTTTCTGAATTTTTTTCTATCCTCAGCATTAGAAATTGCTTTTGAGTTAGCTCCTATTAATTCAATTTTATATTTTTTTAAAATTCCCTTTTTTTCAGCTTCCATGGCAAGGTTTAAAGCAGTTTGACCTCCCATAGTTGGTAAGATTGCATCTGGTTTTTCTTTTATGATAATTTTTTCTAAGACCTCTAGAGTTATTGGTTCAATATATGTTTTATCTGCAACGTCTGGATCAGTCATGATGGTTGCAGGATTTGAGTTGATTAAGATAACTTTAAATCCTTCATCTCTTAAAGCTTTGCATGCTTGCGTTCCTGAATAGTCAAATTCACATGCTTGGCCAATAATAATGGGACCAGCGCCTACAACTAATATTTTTTTAAGATCTTTTCTTTTTGGCATTTTTTTTCATATTGTTGATAAATTCTTGAAACAGATAAACACTGTCTTGAGGTCCAGGATTAGATTCCGGATGATATTGCACTGAAAAAACAGGTTTGTTTTTAAGTCTTATTCCTTCAATACAATTATCAAATAGCGACTGATGTGTAATTTCGATATTCTTAGGTAAACTTTTTCTTATAATTTCAAATCCATGATTTTGGCTAGTAATTTCAACATTATCATGAATTAAATTTTTTACAGGATGATTGGCACCCCTATGTCCTAACTTCATTTTTTGTGTCTTTGCTCCTAGAGCTAATGCTAAAATTTGATGGCCTAAGCAAATTCCAAAAACAGGCAGATTATTTTTAATTAATTCTTTAATTGTGGGTATTGCATATCTTCCAGTAGCAGCAGGATCACCAGGTCCATTTGATAAAAATATACCATTTGGTTTCATAGATAGAATTTCTTGAGTATTAGCTTTGCAAGAAACTACAGTTACTTTGCAATTAAAGTCAGAAAAATATCTTAGGATGTTTTTTTTAATCCCATAATCAATTGCAACAACATGGTATATTGTTTTATTATTTCTCTGATACCCTGAATTTTTTTTCCAAGTTTTTAAACCTTTCCAAATATAAGGTTTTTTTGTGCTTACAGTTTCAGCAAGATCTAAATTTTTTAAACCACTCCATTTAATTGTGTCAGAAGTCAATTTGTTAATATTAAATTTTCCAGAATTCGAATGTGCAATTGTACCTTTGGGTGCACCTTTATCTCTTATAAAGTTAGTTAAACTCCTAGTATCTAATCCAGTAATACCAACAATTTTATTTTTTTTTAACCAAGCATCTAGGTTTTGAAAAGATCGATAATTTGAAGGAGAAGTTATTTCAGAATTAAAAATAACTCCTTTAGCCCAAATTTTATCTGACTCGTGGTCTTCTATATTTGTTCCAACGTTTCCTATATGTGGAAAAGTAAAATTAATTATTTGCCCTGCGTAAGATGGATCTGAAATTATTTCTTGGTAACCTGTTAAAGAAGTATTAAAACAAACTTCTCCAGTTGCTTCTCCTTGATAACCTAAACCAATGCCTCTAAAAACTCTCTTATTTTCAAGAACTAAAATACCTGTATTAATTTTTGATTTTTTTGAGTTAGTTTTTTTTGGTTTTTTGATCAATTACAACTCATGAGTTAAAGGTTAATACAATAATTGCTTTATTATCGCAACAGAGATGTATTATAAAATTGTAAAAATACAATTTTTTCTTTTGAAGAATTTTTGCTTTGCAGTAGATTAAAAAA
>JAYPCR010000064.1:0-3488 GCA_038124805.1 Candidatus Pelagibacteraceae bacterium | reverse complement strand
CTCCTTGGGATGGAGTTAGGAATTATCAAGCAGCAAATAATTTAAAAAAAATGAAACTAGGAGATCTTTGTTTTTTTTATCACTCTAATATTGGAAAAGAAATTGTAGGAATTGTTGAGGTAATCAAAGAAGCTTATTTGGACAAAACGGACAAAGCAGGTAAATTTGTAGCGGTTACAGTAAAGTTTAAAAAGAAATTAGATAAGCCAGTATCGTTAGAAAGTATTAAAAATAATAAGAAATTAAGCCATTTATCTCTTATTAAACAAAGCAGACTTTCAGTGATGCCTATAGACTCTATAAGCTGGAAAATTTTGAATAATATGGGTAAAATTTAATTATAAAAATCAGAAAATCTTATGCCTAAAAAAAAAACAAAAGTAAAAAAAGTAAAATCTAAAAAAATTAAAATCAAAACAAGTAAAACTGTTAGCTCTAAAGAACAGGAAATAATAATTAAAACAAAACCTCAATGGGTAAAATCAAGTTTAGCAAGTAAAGATCAATATAAAAAAAAATATTCAGACTCTATAAAAAATAATGATGAATTTTGGAAAAAAGAAGGAAAAAGAATAACTTGGATTAAACCTTATACAAAAATAAAAGATGTAAAATACAGCAACAAAGATGTGAAAATTAAATGGTTCCACGATGGAACATTAAATGCATCAGCAAATTGTATTGATAGACATTTAAAAGATAAAAAAAATCAAACAGCTATTATCTGGGTTGGAGATAATCCAAAGGAAACTACTAAAATTACTTATGGACAACTTCATAAACAAGTTTCTAAGGCTGCAAATGGTCTTAAAAAATTAGGAATTAAAAAAGGTGATCGAGTTACAATTTATTTAACTATGATACCTGAACTAGCAGTATTAATGTTAGCATGTGCAAGAATTGGCGCGGTTCACTCTATTATTTTTGGAGGATTTTCAGCAGACTCTATTTCAGGAAGAGTAAATGATTGTGAATCAGAATTTATAATTACTGCAGATGAAGGGGTAAGAGGTGGTAAAACTATTCCTCTAAAAGCAACTACTGATGAAGCTTTAAGAAGTTGTCCAAATATAAAAAAATGCATTGTAGTTAAAAGAACAGGTAACAAAGTAAATTGGGATGATGATCGAGATGTTTGGTATCATGATTTAATCAAAGATGTTTCTTCTAATTGTCAACCAGAAGAGATGAATGCTGAAGATCCATTATTTATTTTATATACATCTGGTTCAACTGGTAAACCTAAAGGCGCATTACACACTACTGGTGGTTATATGGTTTATGCTTCAATGACCCATCAATATATTTTTAACTATAAAAAAAATGATGTCTATTGGTGTACTGCAGATATTGGTTGGGTTACAGGTCATAGCTATATCATTTATGGACCTTTAGCTAATGGTGCAACAACGCTAATGTTTGAAGGGATCCCTAACTATCCAGATACTTCTAGATGGTGGCAAATTATAGATAAATTTAAAGTTAATATTTTTTATACCGCTCCAACAGCAATTAGAGCTTTAATGCGTGAAGGAGATAAACCTTTAAAGAAAACTTCTAGAAAATCACTTAAACTTTTAGGAACTGTTGGTGAACCAATCAATCCAGAAGCTTGGATGTGGTATTATAAATCTGTTGGTAATTCTAAATGCCCAATTGTTGATACATGGTGGCAAACTGAAACAGGTGGAATTATGATTTCTCCACAAACAGGAGCTATGGCTTTAAAACCTGGGTCAGCTGCAAAACCATTTTATGGAATTAATCCTGTAATTGTTGACCAAAAAGGTAAAGAAATTAAAGGGCCTGGAGAAGGTAGATTATGCATTGCTCAATCTTGGCCTGGACAAATGAGAACTGTATATGGCAATCACCAAAGATTTATAGAAACTTATTTCTCTCAATTTGACGGAAAATATTTTACTGGAGATGGCTGTAGAAGAGATAAAGATGGATACTATTGGATTACTGGAAGAGTTGATGATGTAATCATAGTTTCAGGACATAATTTAGGAACTGCAGAAATTGAAAGTGCTTTTGTAGCTCATCCAAAAGTTGCTGAAGCAGCAGTTGTTGGCTATCCACATGATATCAAAGGTAACGGACTTTACTGTTATGTAACTTTAAATGCTGGTGAAAAAGAAAATGGAGATCTTGAAAGAGATTTAAAACTTTGGGTTAGAAAACAAATTGGACCATTAGCTACTCCAGACTTAATTCACTTTACTCCAGGATTACCTAAAACAAGATCGGGTAAAATCATGAGAAGAATTTTAAGAAAAATTGCAGCTAACGAACACGACCAATTAGGTGATACAACTACTTTAGCGGATCCAAGTGTTGTAAAAAGTTTAGTTGATAATAGAAAGAATGTTTAAAAGTTAATTAAGCCTTCAAATTCTTTTTTAATATTGTCCCATTTTAAAATCATCGAATTTAAAACTATCTTTCGATCTAAGGTTTTTAATTCTTCAGCAATTGGAGACCAGTGATACAAAGATAGAGCACTATCATTAAAAGGTAAATTTTTAAAATGAGTTTCCCAATTTATTTTTTGTAATTTTTCTATAAAACTTTTTTCAGCTCTCTCTTTTACATCAATAGGTAACTCATTTTTTAATTCTTCTTCTAAAATTTCATTTAAAATTTCTTGGGCTTTAGAAGTTCCGTCAAAAATTTGATTAGCCTTTAAATAAGACAAGCAATATAAATTTAAATCTTGAAGAGCATCTACATAAATATTCCATTTAGCTTTATTGACAGAAGTTAAAAAAATCTCATCACTAAACATCAACACATACTTCGCACCCATTCTAGTTTTAAGATAACCATAAAGAGTTGTTTGCGTTGTCCATGCAGATTTTTTTTGAATAAAATCTTTTAAATCATGAATATTTTTAATTTTTTGTTTTGGTTTAAAGCTTTTTAAAACCGGTGCAAAATATTCACTAAAATATTTCAAATCACTAAATTTAAATTTAAAAATGGACATTTTTTTACTTTAAGCTGTTTTTACATAAAAAACTGCTCAATTTGGCTATTTTTTACTATTTATTTCCTAATAATAATCGTTAATGTTGATTTTTTAAACCTATAGGGAGGAAAAAAATGAGTAATAAAGAAAAGCACTGGGAAAAAACCAGGAGCCTGATGTGGTTAACATTGGCTATCTGGTTCTTTTTTGGTTACGTCATTTTTATGTTTGGTGAAAGCATAAACTCTGCAAGCTTTTTAGGTTATCCTTTAGCATACTATATGTGTGGTCAGGGATCCCTTATTGCTTTTGTCGTGCTACTTTTTTGGTTTGCAAACAAACAAGAAGCAATTGACGAAGAGTTTGGTTTCGCAGAAAAGGAGGATGACTAATGGCTGAGAAATTTATAAACGAAAAAGGCTTTGTAAATAATCTACCAAAAATCTACGGAATATACACAGGTGGCTTTTTAGGATTTATAATCCTAATGGCTATTGCAGAACAAATGGGTATG
>JAYPCR010000063.1:0-3594 GCA_038124805.1 Candidatus Pelagibacteraceae bacterium | reverse complement strand
ATTTCTGATTTTGTAGCCCAATCAAAAGCTAATATATGCTCTTCAGATATTAGAGGATCTCCTAATTTGTCATCTTTTAAACAGTACTCAATTAATGGAGCTTTTAAAACTGTACCATCTTCAATTCCTAATCTTTTAGTAATTGAGCCAGTTGCAACATTTCTTACAATAAATTCAATTGGAATGATTTCTACCAATTTAATAATTTGTTCTCTCATATTTAATCTTTTTACCAAATGATTTTTAATCCCTATTTGTGAAAGATTAGACAAGATGTGTTCTGAAATTCTATTATTTAAAACTCCTTTACCTTCGATAGTACTTTTCTTTTGATTATTAAAAGCTGTTGCATCATCTTTAAAATATTGAATTACTAAATTTTTATCAGATGTAGCGTAGATAATCTTCGCCTTGCCTTCGTAAAGTTTTTTTCCTTTTTTCATTAGTTAAAAACTCTTTTAAAGATGACATTGATATTCTTAAAATGATTAGAATAATTGAAAATAGATTTTAATTTTTTTTCTGAAATTTTAGTCATAATGAATTTGTCATTCATAATTACATTAAACAAATTTAGATTTTCAGCAAAACATTTCTTTGCATAAGATTGCACCATTTTATACGATTGCTCACGACTTAAGCCTGATTTTGTTAATTCAAGCATTACTTCTTGAGAAAAAATTAACCCTTTAGTCAAATTTAGATTTTCTAACATTTTTTTTGGATAAACGATCATATTATCTAAAATATTAGTTAATCGAACTAAAGCAAAGTCTGTAGTAATATTTGCATCAGGTCCTATGTTTCGTTCAACACTTGAATGAGAAATATCTCTTTCATGCCATAGGGCAATATTTTCTAGGGCAGGGATAACTGCACTTCTCACCATTCTTGCAAGACCCGTTAAGTTTTCACTTAATATTGGATTTTTTTTATGAGGCATTGCTGAAGAGCCTTTTTGATTTTTTGAAAAAAATTCTTGAAGTTCATAAACTTCAGTTCGTTGTAGATGTCTAATTTCAATTGCAACTCTTTCAATTGATCCAGCTATAATTCCAAGTACCGAAAAATAAAAAGCATGACGATCTCTTGGTATTACTTGAGTAGATATTGGTTCAACTTTTAAACCAAGTTTTTTAGCAACATGTTTTTCTACATTGGGATTAATGTTGGCAAATGTGCCCACTGCACCAGAGATTGCACAGGTAGAAACTTCTTGAATTGCATCGACTAATCTTTTTCTATTTCTTTTAAATTCCTCATAAAATGATGCAAGTTTTAGTCCAAAAGTTATAGGTTCAGCATGAATTCCATGACTTCTGCCCATGCAAGGAGTTAATTTATATTTTAAAGCTTGTTTTTTTAAGACTTTAAGAATTTGATCAATATCATTAAGTATTATTTTACCTGATTGAACTAATTGAATATTAAAACTTGTATCTAGTACATCAGATGAGGTCATGCCCTGATGCAGGTATCTTGCTTTTATACCAGCTTTTTCAGTTACAGAAGTTAAAAAAGCAATAACATCATGCTTTACTTCAGCTTCAATGGCATGAATTCTTTTTACATTTATTTTTGCTTTTTTTCTTACAATTGAAGCTACACCTTTTGGAATTTGACCAAGTTTTTCCATAGCTTCAGCTGCAGCTACTTCAACATCTAACCAAATTTTGTATTTATTTTCCTCAGACCAAATGTCTGTAAGTTCTTTTCGAGAGTATCTTTCAATCATTAATTATATATATGGAGGCTTAGAAAAACCTTTAGCAGATTCTGTAAAGATTTCATAACCATTTTCTGTAATCCCAATAGTATGCTCGAATTGCGCTGATAAAGATTTATCTTTTGATACAGCGGTCCAACCATCATTTAACATTTTAACATCATACTTTCCTGCGTTAATCATTGGCTCAATTGTAAAAGTCATCCCTGGTCTTAATTCCATTCCTGTATTTTTGCTACCGTAATGCAAAATATTTGGAGGCTCATGAAATGTGGTACTTATTCCATGCCCACAAAAATCTCTTACTACTGAATAACCTTTAGCTTCAACAAAAGATTGAATTTCATATCCTATATCACCAAGCCTCATTCCTGGTTTTAATATTTTTATAGCTCTCATCATAGACTCGTAAGTAGCCTCAATTAAATTATTAACTTTTACAGAAGTATTGCCAATGCAATACATCCTACTGGTATCCCCATAATGTTCATCAATAATAGCTGTAACATCCACATTGAGTGCATCCCCATCTCTTAAAACTCTATCAGATGGAACTCCATGACAAATAACATGATTTAAAGAGGTGCATAAAGATTTTTTAAATCCTCTATAATAAAGTGGCGCAGAGTAGCCTCCATGATCTCGAATGAATTCATACCCTAATTTATCAATATAATCAGTTGTTACTCCCTCTTTAATATTATCAGTTAACATATCTAATGTTTTTGCAGCCAAATTTCCAGCCACTCTCATTTTTTCAAATTTTTCTAGGTAATCACTCATTTATAATTTTAAGTTTTTTATCAATTAAAATTTCTTTTGAATTAATTTTACATCTATATGCTAAAAAGTTAACTCCAGCTTTTTTAGCAATTAAATAATTTTTATAATATTCGCTATCAATATCTTTTGCTATTCTAAAATATTCCATATTTTCAATTTGAACTAAAAATAATAAGTAACATTTGTAGCCTTTTCTGATTGCATCAATGAGAGTAAGCAGATGTTTACTACCCCTTGATGTTATTGCATCAGGAAATTCTGCTGTATTTTTATCTCGAAAAAGAGTGACATTTTTAACTTCCATAAAAATTTTTTCTTTATTTTTTTCTATTAAAAAATCAAATCTTGTTTCTTTATTAAAAAAAACTTCAGCCTTTATATTTTCATTATTTTTAAGTTCTTTTATTAGATTGTTTTTTAAACCATGATGAGCAATTTTATTTGCCATGTGTGTATTAACACCAACGAGGTTATTTCTAGATTTAATGATTTCTAAACCATATTTTAATTTTCTTTTTGGATCATCATTTTTTAGGAGATAAACTTCATTACCTTCTTCCAATAATCCCATCATGGAACCTGTATTAGGACAATGAGCTGTTACTACTTCTTTATTTAATTTAACATCAGTAAAAAAACGTTTATATCTCTTGATAAGTTTGCCTTTTACTAAAGACTTGGTAAATTCCATACAAGAATTATACATTTAAAATGACCAAAAACACAAAAGTTAATGCCGCAATATTAATCATTGGTAACGAAATATTATCAGGGAGAACTCAGGATACAAATACTAGTACATTAGCAACTTGGTTAAATTCAATTGGTGTAAAAGTAGGTGAGGTTAGAGTTATACCTGATATTGAAAAAACAATTATTGATACAATCAACCTGCTTAGAAAAAATTATGATTATGTTTTTACTACAGGTGGCATAGGCCCAACTCATGATGATATTACTGCAGAATCCATTTCAAAAGCATTTGGTTTGAAATATGAAATTCATCAAGAAGCATTTAAAATTTTAGAAGCTTATTATAAAAAAGGAGAGTTTAATGAAGGCAGACAAAAAATGGTTTGGATGCC
>JAYPCR010000062.1:0-3605 GCA_038124805.1 Candidatus Pelagibacteraceae bacterium | reverse complement strand
ACACCAACTTCACCAAAAGCTGGAACTCTATGAATTGCTCCTTCAATATGTGGAGCAAGTCTATCTAAATCTTCTTGAAATAATTCATACTCTGAATCTTTTGATGGTCCATTAACATAACATGCTGGAGCTCCATCTTCGTATGGGCCTAAAATTAATCCACCAGCTTCTTCTCTCATATACCATCTGCTATCACTATCTCTTAGTACTCCCATTTCAGGTAAACCTTCTTTTTTTCTTTTTAAAATTTCAGGATGTGGTTCAGTTACAATATATTGATGTTCAACAGGAATTACTGGAATATCTAAACCAACCATTTTACCAGTTTGTCTTGCAAAGTTTCCAGAACAAGAAATAATATGTTCACATTCAATTGATCCTTTATCAGTTTCTACTACCCAACCATCTTTATTTTGTTTCATCGCTAAGACAGTTGTGTTTCTATAAATTTCAGCTCCCATATTTCTTGCTCCTGTAGCAAGTGCTTGGGTTAAATCAGCTGGTTGAATATATCCATCTTCAGGATGTTGAATAGCTCCAACTAAATCTTCAACATTACACAATGGCCAAATTTCTTTTACTTGTTGAGGGGTTAAAAATTTAACATCTACTCCAATTGTTTTTGCAACACCAGCATACTGATGATACTCATCCATTCTATCTTTAGTGCTTGCTAATCGAATATTTGATACAACACTGAAACCAACATTTTTTCCAGTTTCCTCTTCTAATTTTTTATACAAGTTGACAGCATATTTATGAAGTTGTCCAACTGAATAACTCATATTAAATAAAGGCAATAATCCAGCTGCGTGCCAAGTAGATCCAGATGTTAACTCTTTTCTTTCAACAAGAACTACATCAGACCAACCTTTTTTTGCTAAATGATAAAGTGCACTAACTCCAACTACTCCACCACCGACTACAACTACTTTTGCTTTTGATTTCATAATGCGATTCCTACTAAATTTTTATTCAATCGGAAACAAAAATGTATCTGTGGATAATTAAATTGAGCTGCCTAAAGGAATTGGGTTTGAAACCATTGTCGTCAACCAACAATCATTCAAAGGGCCTTCGCCCTCATATTTTTCAACTTGCCAGCTAAACTTATGATAAATTTTATTTTTATCTAAAATGATAACCTCATATTGTGCCCATTTATCACTGTTTCCTAAAGGGTTTATAGTGTGCTCAAGATGATCTATTAACATTTGGTAGGCATCCCCTTTGATCATTTTAGTAAACTTGTCTAAAGGTCCAGTATATTTTTTATTATTTGGATGGGCAAAATTCCAGGTTTGTTTTATTCCAAAATCATCAGAGAGCTTATTGTTATTCTGAAGACCAGTTAACTGAATCTTAACGACATCGTATGGTTTAATATTAGTATTGGGTTCTAATAAATCAGCTTTAGAAATTGTTACACTTAAAAAAAATATAAAAAAAACATTAAATATTATTGGCAGTTTTTTTAACATCCTCTAAAAATTCTTTTCTTTTTTGTTCACTTACAAATGGTACAGCAAAATATCGTCTATACACAATATTATAAATACCACACATATGAAACACTCCTCTTTTTAATCTTCTAATCGGTAGATTTAAAAAAAACGTAGTAATTGCTAGTCTTGGGGATCCATAAGTGCAAAAAATAATAGCTTTTTTTTGTTTTAGTTTACCAATTGGATAACCATAATTTCCAAATAATTTTTTAAAAGTATATGCCCAAGGAGGTGATAAAACTTTATCTATCCAACCTTCTACAATAGCTGGCATTCTAAAATTCCATATTGGCGCTATTAATACAATTGTATCACACTCTTCAATTCTTTTTCTGTGATTTAACACTTCGGCATCAGGTGCTTCACCTGCATAAACAGGATTAAATTTTTCTTTATAAAGATCTACTACATCAACTTTATTACCGTTTAATTCAGATTGTTTTATAAATTCATTTTTAATTGCAGCATTAAAAGAACTATCATTATAATGACCGTAAACTAAAAATATTTTTTTCATTAATTCTAAATATCTTAAAAAAATAAAAAAACTATTATTAATTTATAATTTTATTCTGAGGTTTTGTATTTGCTGTTATTAATTATAAACACAAATAAAATAGGTAGTATTAAAGTAAGCAAAGTTACAGCAATTAAAAGAATGCCTAATTCAGAATAATCAGCTGAAGTTTGAATTTCTTGAGTTACTTTATCCTTAACTTCTCGAGTAACTATAAATATTTCATTTAAATATTTAGTTCCTAGTGAACTTGCTGATAATGCTAAATTTGTAAAAGATGCAAATACAGCAAAGAAAGTTGCCTTTAAATGTCCTGGTGCATTTTTTGCTATCCAAGCTAACAACGGAATCATTGAAACTTGACCTAAAGGTGACTCTAAAGCAGTATTAATAATTGCTATAAATTTAGCATCCACTACTCCACCAGTAAGTGAAGCGGTCCAGTTATGAAAACCGTAATACATTCCAACACTTGGTAAAAATAAAATTGCTCCTGCAATACTTAGTACAACTATTATTTTAGCAATTGAATTTTTAGCCATAAAAGGCCTCAACATAACTATGCCAACTAAAGTTAAAATTGAAGCAAGTAATGATAAAATTGAAAAAAATTGTTCATTAAATCCCAGAACATCTATTTCAAACCATGTTAAACCTGGTCCGGGACCAGGCATGGCTCTAAATATAAAAATAATAACTGCGGTTCCCACAATAGTTAGTCTTAAATTTTCGGGTAATTCCTTGATAAGTTTAAACATTAAAAAGAGAATAATAATTACTGAGCCTACAAACACGATCTCTTGTGCAAAAGGTAAATTAAAAGATCCAACTGATAATGTAAAAATTACAAAAATAAGACTACCGCCTAAAATCCACCAATTGATCTCTGTCTTTTCTGTTCTTAAATCATCTTTGTATTCTAATCCTTGATTTCTTAAATCATTAATTCTTTTTTTTTTAAGATAATTTCCAAGAACCACTCCTAAAATAGATACTAAAGGAATAATTAAAGCATAAATGTAAATTGAACCATAAAGCTGTATTTTTTCTGCCTGTTCTAAATTATCAACATCACTAAATAAAATTACATTTGCTAAAGCTACTAAAACGGTTCCTCCAATGATAGCAAAACGACCTAACGTTTGCATTGTAGTATGCATTAATTTTATTTGATCTTTAGAATAGTCTTTACCTTTTTCATCACTAAGGGGAACGGCTTCAACAGTCATCGCATCAGCAACTACATCTTGAATAACATAACCTACAGGAGCTAATATGACACTAATTACAAACCATTTTTCAACCGAAAATATTTTAGATAATTCTTCTGTATGAATAATTAAACCATACATAATGATTAAACTTAACGAAATTAAAAATGCACCGAAATAAACCATGTAGTTTTTTTTATTCCAGATCAAATCTACTAAATGACCTAATGGCATTTTTAAAGCCCAAGGTATTCCTGCCCAAAAACCTAGTCCTGCAAGAAATGCAGCTGATAAATTTAAATAATCTTTGACAAAAAAAGTTCCAACTATTCCAGTTAAACCTGAAATTCCTGCTGCAACATAAACCATTAA
>JAYPCR010000061.1:0-3707 GCA_038124805.1 Candidatus Pelagibacteraceae bacterium | reverse complement strand
GATTTAAATAAAGAAATGGTTTTATTTTGTGCTGGTGGTTTAAGATCAGCTCTTGCAGCAAAATCCTTAAAAGATATGGGATTTGAAAAAGTTTCTCATATTGATGGAGGTTTTGGAGCAATAAAGCAAAGTAATTTTAAAATAGTCTAAAGATTTGAATATTCTTCAATAGCGTAATCTAATCGATCCTGTCCCCAAAATAATTTATTATTAACAATAAAAGTGGGTGCACCAAAAACTTCTTTTTTAAAAGCTAAATTAGTTTCTTCTTTTAATTTTTCTTTAATTTCAATTTTTTCAATATCTTCAAAAAATTTATTTGAATCTAAATTTAATTTATTTAGTAATTCTTTGTAATTATTTTTATTTTCAAAATTAATATTATCTCTCCAATATGCATTAAAGAAAGTTTCTAGATAAGTGTCTTTAATTTTTTCATCAATTGACAAATAACCTCTCATAATCTTTATAGAATTTATTGGAAATTTATCATTCCAATTAAATTCTATATTTTTTTTATTAGCGACTAAATTGCAATCATTTTTCATATTTTTCATTTTAAATTCATTAAAAGCAGGGGCTGTAATTTCAGCTAATTTATGTAAACCACCTAATAGAATTGGTTTATAGTTAAATTGAATTTTTCTTTCTTTATTTAATGAGATTATTTGTTTGTAAGCAAGATAGGCGTAAGGACTTATTATATCAAAATAAAAGTCTATACTTTTAGTCATATAGACTTAATCTTTTTGCATAAAATATTCTTATGATCCAATAAACCAATAGCCCCAAAGGACCAATTAAATAAGTAATAATTAATGGTACTGCTAATAAGATTTTGTTTATTAAAAACTTTTGAGAGTCTTTTACTATCCATCCTCCTACAAATAAATTGATAGCAAGAAAGTGTATCCAGAACATAATTAAAAAAGAATTATCAGCAAATAAGTTTGAGAGATCTCCAATACCCAAATAAAGATTAAAGTTATCTATAAAATCATAAGAATTTAAAAATGACTTATAAATTAAAAAAATATAAGCCACTGATAGTAGAAGAATAGGTAAAATAGATGTCACCAAGTATCTTGAAAGATGTGATTGTGGAAAGAAAATTAAAATAAACCAAAAAGGCAATACTCCAAGATTTACCCAATAATAAATCATTTCAATTGTAAAATAAGTGTATATTTGCTCGATCATTTATAAATATATTATATTAGATATTGTTATGATTCCTATAAGAAATAGAAAAAAGCCTCTTGAAGCAACTGTCGAAGAAATGAGGAATTTTGCTTATTCTTATGTAGAAAAATATGCTCCTTCAAAACAACAGCTTAAAACTTACTTACTTAAAAAATATCTTAAAACTTCAGCAACCAATGTAAAAAAACAGGATGTGATAAGTTTGATAGATATAGTTTTGTCTGATCTTGAAAAAAATAAATTTATTAACGACCAGTTTTATTCAGAGAGTAAAGCAAAAAGTTTAATCAATAGAGGTAGTTCTATTAATAAAATAAGAAATTATCTTTTAGCTAAAGGAATTAATGACAATTACATAAAAAATACGATTAATAAAATTAATGAAGATAATGAAGATCAAGATTTTTTTTCAGCAATAAAGATATGTAAGAAAAAAAGAATTGGACCAGCAAGAACTGAGGACAATAGACCATTATTTTATAAAAAAGATATCTCTTTATTAGCAAGAAATGGATTTGATTTTGAAACTTCTAAAAAAGTGATGGATATGGATAAAGATGATTATTTAAAAATAATTAATTTACTTTGATTTATCTTCTTTTTCTTTTTGAACTAAATAATCAATCTTATTTTTAATATAATTTCTTACAAATACAAAAACTAATAGACCAAATATAGAAACAGAAACTATTATAATTAGTATAATTCTTAATTGTTCATCCATTATAGTATAGATTTACTTTTTAAGATTAAGCTTGGATTTTTAAAATTTTTTTTCCCATATAATATTTCATTTCCATTAAAATCTGTAATTTTACCACCTGCATGTTCTAATATTGCATGACCTGCTGCAATATCCCATTCACACGCTCTAGGTTCAGCAACATATCCATCGTATTCACCTGAAGCTATTACACAAAATTTAAGTGAACTTTTCATTCGCACATGTTCGGCAACATTTAATTCATTAAAAATTTTACTAATTTCAGGTTTAATTTTATTAGAATAAGAAACAAATTTTATAATATTATTTTTGGGTTCTTTGTTACAATTTAATTCTTTTAAATTTCCATTAGTTAATTCAAATGCTGAATTTGGGCCAAAAGAATAAAATAATCTTTTTTTAGCAGGGGCATATATAATTCCTCCTGCAGGCTTTTTGTTTAAAATTAGTCCTGCATTAATTGTAAACTCATCTAGATTATTTATATAGTCATAGGTTCCATCTATAGGATCTACTAACCAAAAATCTTTTAGGCTATTATTATCTTTATTATGTGAAGTCTCTTCAGAAACGATAGGTATTTCTGGAGTAAGTTCTAATATTTTCTGAGTTATAATTTTATTAACCTCTAAATCTCCATTACTAACAGGAGTATTGTCTTCTTTTATTTTTTTAGTTAATCCATTTTTTCTTAGCTGAATTGAAATTTCTCCCGCATGTAAAAAGGTATCAATTAAATTCTCTATTATTTCTTTTATGTTTAATTTTGACATTATTTTAATTTTTCTAATTCAATATTTTTTGCATTTATTACTTTTTTACCAACATTTTCAAAATTAACAGTTACTTTATCTTTTATTATTGATTGTACTTGACCAATGCCCCATTCTTTATTTTTCGGATTAATTACTCTATCACCAGGCTCATAATCTAAAATCATTAATTTAACTTATATTAGAAATTAGTATAAATACCATCAGATGAATACGGAATTAAATTCGATAGGAATTAACAAAAAACCATCCGATACTAAGGTTGTGGTAGCTATGTCTGGAGGAGTGGATTCTTCAACAGTTGCAGGAATGATGAAAAAAGAAGGTTATAACGTCATTGGTATCACTTTAAAATTATATGATGATGGAAAAGAAGTTGCTGCATCAAAACAATGTTGTTCTGGTCAAGACATTATGGATGCAAAAAGAGTTGCTCATAAATTAGATATTGAACATAAAATTTTATATTATCAAAATAAATTCAAACAAGGTGTCATTGATAATTTTGTAGAAAGTTATTTAAAAGGTGAGACACCCATTCCATGCGTTCAATGTAATCAAACTGTAAAATTTAAAGATTTATTTGAAGTTTCAAAAGACCTTAAAGCTGATGCATTGATTACAGGCCACTATGTAAAAAGTATTACCGATCAAAATAATACAAATATGTATAGAGCCATTGATGAAAATAGAGATCAAAGTTATTTCTTATTTAATACAACACGAGAACAATTGAATTATCTAAGATTTCCATTGGGCGGAATGTTAAAAAATCAAACTAGAGAAATTGCAAAAAAGTTAGAACTTAATGTGGCTGATAAACCCGATAGTCAAGATATCTGTTTTGTACCAAATGGAGATTATGCATCTGTAATACAAAAATTTAGACCAGACTCATTTCAAAAAGGTAATATTAAAAATTTAGATGGCAAAGTCATTGGTGTTCATGATGGAATAATCAATTTTACAATTGGTCAAAGAAAAGGAATTAAAGTTTCTGATAAAGA
>JAYPCR010000060.1:0-3775 GCA_038124805.1 Candidatus Pelagibacteraceae bacterium | reverse complement strand
CCCACTATACAAAATTCTGGGTTAATCGATTTTTTCTCAATAAGATCTAATAATCCATGAACTCCAACGCAGCCAATTTCTTCATCATATGAAAAAGCAAGATGGATGGGTTTATTAAGTTTAGTTTCAACCATTTTTGAAACTCTGCTTAAAACTACTGCTATAAAACCCTTCATATCAGAAGAGCCTCTACCAAATAATTTATTATCTCTTTCAGTTAAAGTGAAAGGATCAGATGACCATTTTTGATTTTTAATTGGTACTACATCGGTATGTCCTGATAAAACTATTCCACCTTTGGCATCTCCACCAATTGTTGCAAACAGATTGGCTTTGTTTTTTGTTTCATCATAAACGAGTTCAGATTTAATATTAAAATCATTTAAGTAATTTTCGATAAATTTTATTAAATCTAAGTTAGATTTAAAACTTGTCGTATCAAAACCAACAAGCTTTCTTAAAATTTCAATTGAATTTTTTTCAGTCATATATTTATAAATCACCTGGAACACCATAGCTTGGTGCTTTAGTTGGATCTAGGGCTCTTGACTTGTAATCATTCATTTGTGGTTCGTATGCTTTCCATAATTTATATAATTCTTCAATTGGATCATGATCAGACCAATCAATTCTTAAATCAATTAATGGCCATGAAGTATCACCAACAACTTTAATACCTGCAGAATGTACTGGTCCTTCTTCACCTCCTGCTATTAGTCCAGCTTTTAATGAAAGCATCAATCTTTCTGGAAAAAATAAATTAGAATTGTCATTAAAACTTTTAACCATTGCTAATGGGATATCTTTAGATTTAAGCATGTTGCCTGCAGCTATACAATTAGAACCTTCTGCAACTCCATAAGTTCCTAATATCTTATTGCCTGAATGAGAAAAAGTTTTTCCAGTATTATCTATTAAAAGTAGTTGTCGATAATCTATATGTGGTTTTTCATTTTTGATTTTATTAATCACATCTTCTGGTGACATACCTTGTTCTAAATAGTCTAACATTAAATTACCAAGGCTTGGATCAGTCACATTTTGCGTTGCAGCAGCTCCTACTCCAGCTCTCGCCCATGGACATCGACTAGCTACACTAATACTTGATGATGAAATCACTGCACCAAACATGTTAGTTTTTTCACATTTTGCAATTAAAGAAAAAGTCATTAAGGAATTACCGCTGTTGCATCAATTTCAACTAACCATTCTGGTCTTGCTAAACGATTTACCACTAAGCCAGTTGATACTGGATAAACACCTTTGGTGTATTCACCAATTACATTATAAATCGCCTCTCTATTCTTAATGTCAGTAATGTAAACTACAATTTTAACTAAATGCTCCATTGATCCGCCAGCTTCTTCAATTAATTGCTTTATATTTTGCATCACTTTGTGAGTTTGCTCAGCTGGATCATTACTTTTTATATTAACACCATCATCTAAATTTTGAGGACATTGTCCTCGCATCCATATAGTCTTGCCACCTTCAGTAACTACAGCGTGACATAAATCATTATTCAGATTTTGTTCTGGATAAGTGTCTTTAGTGTTAAATTTTCTAATTCTTTTGTGCGCCATTTCTAATTTGCTATTTTTATATTATCTTTTTTTGAGATTTGTTCTGCTAAATATTTTGCATCTTGCCAAACACCCCAAATAAATGATGAACCTCGCATTGATAACCAAGGCAAACCAATAAAATATACACCTTTTTCTTTGCCCACCCCTCGATAATGCTCTGGTTTACCAGTTGTATCAAATGTATCAACTTTTAACCAATTAAAGTCATACTGATAGCCTGTAGCCCAGATTATATTTTTTATATTTTCTTTTTTAAGATCTAATTCTAGCAATGGGTTTATAACACAATTAGGATCTGGGGTTATATTTCTTGCTTCAGGTTCTTCAGGAAAATCTAAATTATTTTTTTTTATATATTCATCAGCTTGATCTAATACGGACAAATAATTTTTATCGCCATTATCTAAATTTTGTTTTAAATCATTTTCAAAAAATAATTTTCCATCATTAAAATTTTTAGTCATCCCTACTAAATTCATTCCTTGATTAGCAAAATTTCTAAAATCGATAGTTTTGCCGCCTTCATAACCACTAACGGCAATGGTCACATGTTGAGTATTTGGATCTGGCGTTTTTTTTTGCCAAACTCCTAATGCTCCAAACCACCAAACATTGTCTTTTCCTCTATATCTTCGTGGTGGTCTATTGTGAGGCCCAATAGATAAAAAAACTTTTTTTCCTGATAGCATCAATTCTTGAGCAATTTGTGAGCCAGAAGAGCCTGAGCCAATAACTAGTATAGCCCCTTCTTTAAATTGATTGGGATTTTTATAAAACTGTGAATGAATTTGGTTTAATCCATCTTGTTCAGGAATAATTGAAGGAATAACAGGTTTTTGAAATGCTCCCGTTGCAACTACAATATTTTTGCATCTTATTAATCCATCAGAAGTCTTTACTTCAAACTCATCTTTAACATTATTTTTAATAGCTTCTTCAGCTACAATATTTGTTCTAACTGGAGCATTAATTTTTTTTGCAAATTTTTCAAAATATTCAATTACTTCATTTTTATGAGCAAAATAATTAGGCGAATGATCATTAAAATCTAGTGTAGGGAAACGATCATGCCAAGCAGGACCATTTGCAACTAAAGAATCCCACCTGCAACTACGCCAGCTTTCTACAATTCTATTTTTTTCAATAATTATATGTGAAATTCCATGATTACTTAAATGTTCACTAGTTGCCAAACCAGCCTGACCTGCACCAACAATAAGTGTATCAATAAATTCATTTTTCATATTATTTCAAATTATTTGTAAATTTATAATCTACAAAAAATTTTTTTCGATAAGATAGTAAACTGTAAAAATAATCAAAGAAGCACAAATAATTACAAAAACTCTCTCTTGATTGCTCATGTTATTGTTGCTTATGCTCCATTATTTCAATCATACACTGGGTAGCGTACTCTTTCCATTCACTAGAAGACTTATTTTTTAAGCTATTTAAATGATCTCTATTATTTTGGATATCATTTTTATGTTTTAATATATCTGCTTCAGAAAGATTTGCTTCCATTGCATCTAAGTTCGTTTCCATAGCAGTTATCCAGCTATTACCCAAATCAACACATTTTTTTTCATCAGTTTCATCACAAATTTGTTTAAAAAAATTAAATATAACATCGTCAGTTTTAATAGAATCTGACATTAATTATTTATTACAGACACCAATTGAATCTGGACCACAAGTCTCCCCATTTGTCCATTTAGCACCTATTAAATTAGCACCATCAAAGTTTGCATTAGTTAAGTTGGCATTAGTAAAATTTGCTTCCATTAAATTTGCATTTTGAAAATTTGCCTCAATTAATGTTGCCCCCATAAAATCAACTCTTGTTAGGTTGGCACTAGTAAAATTAGTTTTTTCAAAGTTAGCTCCAATATTTACACTTTCGTATAGGTTAGCTCTTACAAAAGTTGATTCTGGAAATGTGCCAAATGATAAATTAGAATTCATCATTATACTTTTATCAAAATTAACTTGGATAAAACTTGTAAAAGATAAATTTGAATTTGGTAAATAACTACCTTGAAGATCTTGTGCATCAGAAAATCTACAGTTTGAATAGTCAACACCGTCAGTTAAAGGATCATCACACCCGGCTTGAGCTGAGGAAAATAAAATAAGTGAAAAAAAAATACTAAGAATTATTTTTTTCATTATTAATGCTAACAAATTAA
>JAYPCR010000059.1:0-3829 GCA_038124805.1 Candidatus Pelagibacteraceae bacterium | reverse complement strand
CTTGCAATTTATAATACTGAAAACCAAAGAAGATATATTGGTGTCAAACTAGATTAATCATGGATTTAAAATCCAAGATTATTTTAATCTCAGGTCCTACTGCATCAGGAAAATCTAATTTTGCAATTCAATTAGCAAAAAAATTAAATGGAGAAATTATTAATACTGACAGCATGCAGGTCTATAAAGAGCTTAAGATTTTATCTGCAAGACCTTTAAAAAAAAATTATCAAAAAATAAAACATCATCTTTACGGATTTCAAAGTGCAAAAAAAACTTTCTCCACAGGAGATTGGTTAAAATTAGCAATTAAAAAAATTTATGAAATTAAAAAAAGAAAAAAAACTCCAATTTTAGTTGGCGGTACAGGATTATATTTTAAAGCTATTACGGAAGGCTTAGTTAGTATTCCAGAAATTCCATTAAATATTAGAAACAAAATTAGAGCTTTGCATAAAAGACTAGGTCAAAGTAAATTTTATATTAAATTATTAAAGTTAGATCCAATTTCAAAAGATAAAATCAAGCCAACTGATACTCAAAGAACAATAAGAGCTTATGAAGTTAAACTATTTACTAAAAAATCAATTCATCAATGGTTTGAAGAAACCAAAACTGTTTTCAAAGAAAAAGATTTTTATAAAATATATATAGATTTTCCAAGGCAAGAACTAATACATAAAATTTATCAAAGGGTAGATGAAATGTTAGCAGGTGGAGCTATTCCAGAAGTTAAAAGATTTATTAAACTCAAAGTTAAAAAAGATAAAACTGCCAATAAAGCGATCGGTATCAATGAAATTAAAGAATATTTAAATAAAAATAAAAACTTAGCAGAAACCAAAGAGATTATTGCAATAAAAACAAGGCAATACGCTAAGCGTCAGAGCACCTGGGCAAGAGGCCACATGAGTGATTGGCATAAAATTAAGCCACAAGACTTAGATAAGTTTATAAAAAAAATTTAATTATTTAATTCTTAAACTTGACCAATGAGTACAACTTCAGCTAGATTGCACGAATGTCAAAATTATACACAGGAGCTGAAATAGTTTTTAAATGCCTTGAAGATCAAAAGGTAGAACATATTTTTGGTTATCCTGGTGGTGCAGTATTACCAATATATGATGAATTAAAAAATCATTCATCGATTAAACATATCTTAGTTCGACATGAACAAGGTGCAGGACATGCTGCAGAAGGTTATGCCAGGTCATCTGGAAAACCAGGTGTAGTTTTAGTTACTTCAGGTCCAGGTGCAACCAATGTAGTTACAGCTTTAACAGATGCTTATATGGACTCCATACCTTTAGTATGTATATCAGGACAAGTACCCACACATTTAATTGGTACTGATGCATTTCAAGAATGTGACACTACTGGAATTACTAGACCATGCACAAAACACAATTGGTTAGTTAAAAATGTAGATGACTTACCAAGTATTTTGCATGAAGCTTTTCATGTAGCAACTTCAGGAAGACCAGGGCCAGTATTAGTAGATATTCCAAAAGATATTCAGTTTGCAAAAACTAAATATTCTAAACCAAAATTTCTAAATAAACTAAATGGAAAATCTCTTAATAAATTTTCTCAAAAAGAAATAGATCAATTAATAAATTTAATTACCAAAGCAAAAAAACCAATTTTTTATACAGGGGGTGGAGTTATAAACTCTGGTCCGAAAGCAAGTGAAGCTTTAAGAGAGTTAGTAAATTTAACAGGTTTTCCAATCACCTCTACTCTTCAAGGATTGGGTGCTTATCCAGGAGATGATCATCAGTTTTTAGGTATGCTTGGTATGCATGGAACATACGAAGCAAATAATGCTATGCATGATTGTGATTTGTTAATAAATATTGGTGCAAGATTTGATGATCGTATCACCGGTAAGATTGATGAATTTTCACCTAAATCAAAAAAAGTACATATCGATATAGATCCATCATCTATTAATAAAATTATTAAAGTAGATTTATCATTAGTTGGAGATGTTTACGAAGTTATAAAATCTACAATAAAAACAATAAATAAGAAAAAAATTAATTTTGCAAAATCAAATAAACAACAAATCTCAAATTGGTGGCAAAAAATTCAAAAGTGGCGATCAAAAAATTCATTAGGTTTTGTAAATAGTGATGAAACTATAAAACCACAATTTGCTGTTCAAAGACTTTATGAACTCACAAAAAATCAAGATACATATATAACAACTGAAGTTGGTCAGCATCAAATGTGGGCAGCGCAGCATTATAAATTTAATAAACCTAATCGTTGGATGACTTCAGGAGGCTTAGGAACTATGGGCTATGGTTTACCTGCAGCAGTAGGTGTTCAAATTGCTCATCCTAAAAAATTAGTTATTGATATTGCTGGAGAAGCGTCAGTGCTTATGACTATGCAAGAAATGTCAACAGCTGTTCAGTATAATCTTCCAATTAAAATTTTTATTCTCAATAATCAATATATGGGAATGGTTAGACAGTGGCAGGAACTACTGCATGAGAAAAATTATTCAGAAAGTTATTCCGAAGCTTTACCTGATTTTATCAAGATGGCAGAAGCCTATGGATGTAAAGGTATAAAAGCAACAGATCCAAATGAATTAGATGAAAAAATTCAAGAAATGATCGATTATGATGGACCAGTTATATTTGATTGTCATGTTGATCCGGCTGAAAATTGTTTTCCAATGATCCCATCAGGAAAACCTCATAATCAGATGATTTTAGGACCAAGTGATAAAGAAGAAAATAAAATTACTGGAAAGGGAAAAGCTTTAGTCTAATGGTTAAATCAAAATCTGCATACAGCACTCCAACAAAAGATGGTCGACTTGCTACTCATATCATAGTTGTTTGGGTTGATAATGAAGCCGGTGTATTAGCTAGAGTAGTAGGTTTATTTTCTGGACGAGGGTATAATATTGAGTCTTTAGCAGTTGCCGAAGTTGATTTTAAAGAAAATATTTCAAGAATTACAATAGTTACAACAGGAACACCCCAGGTTATTGATCAAATTAAACTGCAATTAAAAAAGTTAGTCCCAGTTCATAAAGTTGCTGATTTTAAAAGAGAAGATAAAAATGTTATTTTTAAAGAAATGGCCTTATTTAAGATAGTTTCTTCAGAAAAAAATATTCAAAAAACTATTAATGCTTGTAAAAATTTTAATCCAGTAATATTAGATAAGTCAAAAAAATCTGCAGTAATCCAAATTACTGCTTTAAGAAGAGAAATAGACTTAATGATGAAAAAATTAAAACCCTTTGGTCTTGTTAGTGCCTCAAGAACTGGAGCGGTTGCTATGACAAGAGGTGCAGATATTTTTAACTAATTTTAAAAGGAGATAAGAAAATGAAAATGTTTTATGAAAAAGATGCTGATGTAAATTTAATAAAAGAAAAAAAAGTAGCTATTTTTGGTTATGGTAGCCAAGGTCATGCTCACGCATTAAATTTAAAAGACAGTGGTGTTAAAAATGTAGTAGTTGCACTAAGAGATGGTTCTGCAAGTAAAGCTAAAGCAGAGTCTAAAGGTTTAACAGTAATGAATTTATCTGATGCTGCAGAGTGGGCAGATGTTTGTATGATTTTAACTCCAGACGAATTACAGGCTACAATTTATAAAAATCATATTGAGCAAAGAATTAAAGAAGGAACAAGTTTAGCTTTTGCTCATGGTTTAAATATTCACTATGATTTAATTAAAGCTAGAAAAGATTTAGATGTATTTATGGTTGCACCAAAAGGACCTGGACATTTAGTTAGAAGTGAGTTTGAAAAAGGTGGTGGAGTTCCTTGTTTAATGGCCGTTCATCAAGATGGAAC
>JAYPCR010000058.1:0-3972 GCA_038124805.1 Candidatus Pelagibacteraceae bacterium | reverse complement strand
AAAGCTATGAATTTAGCATTCGATATAACTCCTGCAAAATATGTAACAAAATTAATCACAGAAAAAGGTATTTGTGATGCCTCAGAAGAAGGATTAAAAAATTTATTTAAATGAAAAATTTAAAAGAAAGAGAAGAGGTTATTAAGTATTCTATAAAACTCAATACTGAAAATTTATCACCTCTAAGATCAGGAAATATTTCATTAAGAGGTTTTGAAAATGATATTGAGGGTTTTTTTATAACACCATCTGGAAAAAAATATGAAACTTTAAAACCTGAGGATATAGTTTTTTTATCATTGAATGAGGAAAAAGATTTTTTATCTTGGTTTAATTCTGGAAAAAATCCATCATCTGAATGGCGATTTCATCAAGATATTTATAAGAATCGGTGGGAAGCAAAGGCTATAGTTCATGCGCATTCTACTCATGCGACAGCTGTTTCAACTCACAGAAAATCTATTCCTCCTTTTCATTATATGATCGCATTAGCAGGTGGTGAAGATATCAAATGTGCAGAATATGCAACTTTTGGTACTCATGAATTGTCTATAAATATAATTAAAGCGCTTCAAAATAGAAAAGCTTGCTTGATGGCAAACCACGGTCAGGTTGCATTTGGAGACAATCTTGCAAAGGCATTTGAACTTGCTCAAGAGGTAGAAAATATTTGCCAACAATATATTATTGCATTAAAGATGGGAGAACCCAGTAATCTTTCATTAGCTGAAATGAAAAAAATTCTGGAAAAAGTAAAAAATTATAAAAGTGGGTAATTTAGATGACGAAGGTAGGGGAGCACATCACTTTAGATATAATTGGTACTACCAAAGAATATGATCCATCTATTTATGAGAAGGTAATTCAAGACATAGCTAAAGCAGCCAAAGTAACTATTCTTGATATTTCAAAATATAAATTTGAACCTCAAGGTTTTACTATTTTAGCTTTACTCGCAGAAAGTCATATCAGTTTTCATACGTTTCCTGAAAAAGGTATTATCAGTTTTGACTTTTTTACTTGTGGTAAAGTAAGCCCCTCAATTGCAATAGATATAGTTAAAAAAGAATTTAAGCATAAAAGAATTGTTAAAAAACAATTTAATAGAGACACAAAATCTCTTTACCGAGATATTTATAGCTCAGCAGGTTTACAAAAATCATATGTAGTAAATAACGTTTTAGAAAATTTTAAATCAAAAGTAGGTCAGCATATTGAAATTTTAGATTTAGAACAATTTGGTAAATCATTATTTATTGATGGAGAAATTCAAGTATCTGAAACTGACGAAAGTTTATACAGTTCAACTTTTGTTGATGCAGGTTTAAAATTAAATCAAAAAAATGATCGAGCTGCTATTATTGGTGGTGGAGATGGAGGAGTTGCTCGTGAATGTGTTTCTAAAGGTTTTGGTTTAATAGATTGGTATGAACTTGATCCAGAGGTAGTTGAAGTGTGCAACAAACACCTTGGAGAGATAGGTAAAAAATCAACAGAAAAAAATTCTGTACAATGTATCTGGGGAGATGCTTTTGAAAGTATTAAAAGTGCAAATGAAGATACTTATGATCAAATATTTATTGATTTAAATGATGATCAGTTCTGTATTGATCTTGCTGCAAAAAATATGGATTCATTAGTTCGAATTTTAAAACCTAAAGGTGTAATTACTGCTCAAGTAGGTAGCCAAGACAAAAAACCTCAACAAGTTGAAAATTGGCTTAATGTTTTTAATCATCATTTTGGTAATGCAAATTTATCAAGAGTTTACATACCTAGTTTTGATTGTTCTTGGAATTTCTCATCTTCAATTAATCATTAATTTTCTTTTTTATTAGCTCATTTTGTGAAATAATATTTTCTTTTATTAAAGGAGAAAATAATGAACATATTTAAAAAAACTATAATTTCAGTTTTAGCTTCTTTATTTATTATTGGTAATGTTTATGCTGATAAAATAAAAATTGGAACTGAAGGTGCATATCCTCCATGGAATTCAAAAGATGCTTCAGGCAAATTAATTGGTTTTGAAGTTGAATTAGCTTGGACACTTTGTCGATACATAGGGCAACAATGCGAAATTGTTGAACAAGATTGGGATGGAATGATTCCTGCTTTATTAATGAGAAAATTTGATGTGATAATGGCAGGTATGTCTATTACGGATGAAAGATTAAAAGTAATTAATTTTTCACAAGGCTATGCTGATGAAGTAGCTTCTTTAGCTGTGATGAAAGGATCAAGCTTAGAAGGTATGGATACACCTGAAGGTATAAATTTATCTATTGGTGGATCAAATGTTAAAAAAGCTCTTAAAACTATTGAAGATGCTTTAGCAGGTAAAACAGTTTGTACGCAAACTGCAACTATTCACCAAAACTTCCTTGAGTCAGGTGATATTGGAAAAGTAAATATCAGAACATATAAAACTCAAGATGAAGTTAATTTAGATTTAGCTTCTGGAAGATGTGATGCTGCATTAGCTGCAGCTGTTGCTTTTACTGATTATGCTGAAAAATCTGGCAAAGATGTAGTTCTTGTAGGACCTACTTTATCAGGAGGAGCGTTTGGTAATGGTGTTGGAGTTGGAATTAGAAAAGGTGGAAGTGGTGCTATTGGTGAAAGAGATGCAAAACTTCTTAAAGATTTCAACGACGCAATCGATAAAGCAAGAAAAAATGGAGATATTAGCAGAATCGCAATTAAGTGGTTTGGCTTTGATGCTTCTATGTAAATAATTTTAGATTTGGCGACTATATACTAGTCGCCAAAATCTTATGGAACTTCTTTCATTTGGAAAAACTGGTTGGGGAGATGAGTTATTTTATGCAACTCTGATGACAATAGCTGTTTCAATTACAGCTATGTTAATTGGTTTTTTCTTTGCATTAATTTTTACACCTCTAAAATTATCAAAATTTAAATTATTAAATTTAATTGGAAATTTCTATACAGTAGTCGTTAGAGGTGTTCCTGAATTATTAGTTATTTATTTATTTTTTTTTGGTGGCAGCGGTGCAATTATGTATGTTGCTTCAATTTTTGGATACTACGAATATATTGAGATTAATGCTTTTATTACTGGCTCGCTAGCTATAGGAATTATTTCTGGCGCATATTCAACTGAGGTTTTTAGAGGAGCAATACAATCTATTGATAAAGGGCAATTTGAAGCTGCCAAGGTTTTAGGTATAAGCAAATTTGCTCAATTTTATAAAATAATTCTTCCACAAATGCTAAGGTTAGCCATTCCTAACTTAAGTAATGTTTGGCAAATAACTTTAAAAGATACCTCGTTAATTTCTGTAACTGGTTTAGTTGAAATAATGAGACAGTCTTATATTGCAGCAGGCTCAACTAGAGACCCATTATTCTTTTATTCTTTTGCTGCACTTTTGTATTTATTACTTACTTTTTTAAGCATGAAAATAATCAATCGATTAGAAGTCAAGTACAGTAGAGGTTATTAATGGATTTTGAATTAATGATAAACAGTTTTCCAAAGTTGCTAGGTGCAACTGCAGTTACATTAAAGCTTTTGTCTGTTTCTTTAATTGTTGGATTATTTATAGGTTTATTATTTGCAATATTAAGAATGAACCAAAATTTTATAATTAATAGATTTGCTTATGGTTATTCTTATGTTTTTAGAGGAACACCATTATTGGTTCAGATATTTATTATTTATTTTGGGTTAGGACAAATAGAGTATTTAAGAACAACTTTTTTATGGACTATTTTAAAGGAACCATATTGGTGTGCGATCATTGCTTTTGCACTAAATACTGGAGCTTATACATCTGAAATTTTAAGATCAGCATTTCAAACTATAAAACCTGGGTTAATTGAAGCTGGTAAAAGTTTAGGAATATCTAAAAATATTATTTTTTATAAAATACAAATTCCAATAGCTATTAAACAATCTTTACCAGCTTATGGTAATGAAATTATTTTAATGCTTAAAGGAACATC
>JAYPCR010000057.1:0-4215 GCA_038124805.1 Candidatus Pelagibacteraceae bacterium | reverse complement strand
ATGCCTTCCAATCACCTATTTTGCTGAAAAGAAAGTTTCTAAAAGCCTGGACTCTAGCTGTGTTTTTAAGTGATTGAGGATAGACAAAATGAGCTTCTGTAATTGGTCCTTCTGACTTTGGTAATACTTTTATTACATTAATAGAATTAGAAACCAAATATTCAGGTAAAGCTGCTAAACCTACACCAGATTCTACTGCTAATAATAATCCCATCACACTATTTACTTTCATAATTGATTTTCTTTTTTTTCCATCAGGCATACCAAGTTTTAAAGCCCAATCTGGATTATAAACTGGAGAAGGCGCTCCTTTTCCAAAAGATATAAATTTATGCTTATTTAAATCTTGGATTGTTTTTGGCATTCCATTTTTTTCCAAATACTTATTTGAACCATAAATATAATATTTAATATCAACTAATTTTTTCTGAATATAATTTAGTTGTTTAGGTCTTCGCATAAAAATTCCGATATCAGCCTGGCGTGTACTTAAATCTAATTCTTTGTCATCAAATATAAGTTCTATTTCAATTTCAGGATTTAGTCTCATAAACTCTTCAATTCTAGGGGTCAACCAGTGAGTACCAAAACTTCTAACGGTAGTAATTGTTAACTTGCCAGTAGGTTTTATTTTTTGATCACCCAATGAAGTTTCTACTTCTTTTAATTTGCTAATAACTTCATGAGCAGTTCTAAAAACATACTCACCATTTTCAGTTAAAGTTAATCCTCTGGCGTGTCTTTCAAATAATTGAACTTTTAAATCTTGTTCTAACGATTGAATTTGTCTACTTATAGCAGATTGACTAAGATTAAGATTTATAGTTGCATTAGTAAAACTTCCAGCTTCAGCAACCGCATGAAAGATTTTTAATTTATCCCAATCCATTTATTTATTAACATCAACAATATATCTTCCAGATGTTTCTCCCTTTAACATTTTTGAATATATTTCTAATAAATCTTCTAAGCCAATTATTTTAATAGATTGTTCTAATTTTTTAAAATCGATAAGACTTGAAACTTCATTCCAAACAAATTCTCTTCTTTTAATCGATGTATTTACAGAATTAATACCCCATAGTTTTACTCCTCTTATAATGAAAGGCATAACTGTAGTATTCAATTTATAATCCGAAGCATTTCCACATGCTGCAACTATTCCATTATCTTTAGTTTGCGCTAAACAAGTAGCTAAAATTTTACCGCCTACTGTATCTACAACTCCATCCCATAAACCTTTGTCTAATGGTCTAGAGTCTTTGTCTAATTCTTCTTTATTTATAATGTTTTTTGCACCTAATGATTTTAAATATTCTTCATTAGATTTTTTTCCAGTAACGGCTGTTACATTATATCCAAACTTTGCGAGTATCATAACAGCTATACTACCAACACCACCAGAAGCTCCGGTTACTAAAACATCGTTAACTTTTTCTCCTAATAGCAACTCTTCTCTTGCTTTAATAGCAAAAGAACACAATAATGCTGTTACACCAGCTGTGCCCATAATCATTGCATCTTTAGATGAAATATTAGAGGGTTTTTTAACTAAAAAATCTGAATTTACTTTTGCATACTGAGAGAAACCACCGTAAAAAATTTCACCTACTCTCCAACCAGTTAAAATAACTTGATCATCTTTTTTAAATTTTTCACTTTCACTTGCAACCACTGTTCCTGAAAAATCTATGCCTGGGATATGAGGATATTCTTTAACAAGCTTTGCTCCATTATTTAAAATCAAAGCATCTTTATAATTTAAAGATGAATAATCAATTTTAACTGTTACATCACCATGTTTTAAGAAGGATTGATCAATTGTTTCTATTTTTCTAGAAAAGTTTTCTCCTTCTTGATTAAGGATAAGTGCTTTAAATTGATTAGACACAGCTTATTTACTTATAAATCTTAAATATCTATTTTGAATACTTAAATCTTCTTTGAATTGACCAATAAAATAATTTGTAACTGTCGTTGCATTCTCTTTTTTAATACCTCTCATCGTCATACACTGATGAGCAGCATCGATTGTAACTGCAACTCCTTTTGCATCTAAAGCAGTCATTAATGATTGAGCAATTTGCATTGTCAATCTTTCTTGTGTTTGAAGTCTTTTAGAAAAAACTTCAACTACACGTGCAAGTTTACTTAATCCAACTACTCTTGATTTAGGAATATATGCTACATGAGCTGTTCCAACTATTGGAGCCATATGATGTTCACAATGACTGGTTACAGAAATATTTTTTTCAACCACCATATCATCATAACCTTCAACATCTCCAAAAGTCTTTGCTAGAATTTTATTTGCATCTAAGCCATAACCACCAAAGTACTCTTTAAAAGCTTTAACAACTCTTTTAGGTGTTTCTAACAATCCTTCTCTATTAGGGTCTTCACCCATCCAAGATAAAATTGTTTTAAAAGCTTCTTCAGCTTCTTGATCAGTTACTTTTTTTAATTCCAGGTTATCTGTATCTTTAACTAATTTCATCGAACGTTTTATACCCATAAATTAACGTTTTTAAAATATTTAATATACTGAGATTTGTGCTACATAATCCACTAAAAATGTTCAAAAAAAGAGAAAATGTAGTCGAAATTGAAGAAGGTAACCTTCTATCGCCAAAATTTGATAATGATGGCCTAATCCCAGTTATTACTATGTGCTCTCAAACTAAAGATATTTTAATGCACGGGTATATGAATGTTGAAGCATTAAAAAAAACAATTGAAACAAAAGAAGCTCATTATTTTAGCAGATCTAGAAAAGCCATCTGGCACAAAGGTAAGACTAGTGGCTTTACCCAAAAAGTTACAGAAATTAGAATAGATGATGACCAAGACTCGATATGGCTTACAGTAGATATTGGGGATGGGGCTAGTTGTCATGTTGGTTATCGATCATGTTTTTATAGATCTATTCCATTAGGACCAATAGATAATGGTAGAAAAATTGAAATGGAATTTTTAGAAAAAGAAAAAAAATTTGATCCAGAAGAAGTTTATAAAGGTCAACCCAATCCAACTAAAATTTAAATGTCTGAGAAACAAAAAAATGTTCTAGGCGAACAACTAGAAGATTGTTCGTTTGATCCTTTAACAGGTTGGTATCGTGATGGTTGTTGTAATACTGATGAAAACGACCACGGTGTTCACACTGTATGTGCAAAAGTAACAACTGAATTTTTAGAATGGTGTAAAGAGGCAGGAAACGATTTAATTACACCACATCCTGAATTTGGATTTCCTGGATTAAAGGATGGAGATGGCTGGTGTGTTTGTGCAAGCTGGTATGCAAAAGCTGTTGAAGCTGGCAAAGGTTGTCCAATTTATTTAAAAAGTACTCATCAAAATACTTTAAAAATTTTACCAATAGAGACGCTTAAAAAATTCGCAATAGATATATCTTAGGAATTACTAAATTAAATTTTTTTAAAAAATTAATTTACATATTTCCATATTTTGGTCCACCCCCACCTTCTGGAGTGACCCAAGTGATATTTTGGGAAGGTTCTTTAATATCACAAGTTTTGCAATGAATACAATTTTGAGAATTTATAACAAATTTATTTTGACCATTTTCATTTTGAACTTCATACACGCCTGCTGGACAGTATCTCTGAGCAGGTTCATCAAATTTTTCTAGAGTATAATTTATAGGTAACTCAGGATCTTTAAGTTTTAAATGAACTGGTTGATTATCAGTATGATTGGTTCCTGTTAAATAAACAGAACTTGTTTTATCAAATGTAATCACATTATCTGGTTTTGGATATTCAATTCTAGGCATATCTTTTGCATCTTTTAAAGTTTCGTGATCAGCGTGTTTATGTTTTAGAGTAAAAGGTAGTTTTCCTTTAAATAATATCTGATCAATTCCAGTAAATATAATTCCAAGAATTAAACCCCAACTAAAACTAGGTTTAACATTTCTTGCTCTAAATAATTCCTCATATACCCAGCTATTTTTAAACTTTTCTTCATAAATAGATAAATTTTTATTATCTTTGATATGATCAACTATTGTTTCAGCAGCAATCATTCCACTTTTCATTGCAGTATGAGAACCTTTAATTTTTGGCATATTAAGAGTTCCCGCATCACAACCAACTAATAATGCACCTGGCATATACATTTTTGGTAAACTTTGAATTCCTCCCTCTATTAAAGCTCTCGCTCCATAAGAAATTCTTTTTCCTCCTTCAATAA
>JAYPCR010000056.1:0-4224 GCA_038124805.1 Candidatus Pelagibacteraceae bacterium | reverse complement strand
TTCTTCGACAAAAGTTAAAAATTTCTAAAATTGACTGATAATAATAAAAGTTCTTGGTCTTTTTTATTATTATTTATTCAGCCAATATTTATGGCTAGCAATTTAGTGGTAGCACGAGGAGGGGTAGAGTATGTTCCTCCAATTTCTTTAGCTTTCTGGAGATGGACTGTTGTATTTTTAATTCTCTTACCTTTCACATACTTATCTTTAAAAAAAAATTATAAATCTATTCAAAAAGAATATAAAAAATTATTTATTTTAGGTTCATTAGGATGTGGAGTGTGTGGTGCTTTTCCATTTTTGGCAGGACAAACAACAACAGTTGCCAATATGGGAATTATATATACCTCTTCTCCTGTATTTATAATTTTAATCTCAAGTATTTTTTTTAATGAAAAGATTAATCTTATCAAAATCATTGGATTAGTTGCCTGTCTAGTAGGAGTTTTTGCAATTATCATAAAAGGAGATATTCATTTATTAATAAATTTAAAATTTACTTTAGGAGATTTATGGATGTTAGGTGCTTCTATAGGTTGGGCACTATATTCAATTTATTTATTCTATTGGAAGACTAATTTGCAAATTTTTCAAAGATTTACTTTAGTTGCATTTTTTGGAGCTATAAGTTTGTTACCATTTTATATTGCTGAGGAAGTTTTTATTGAAAGAACTTTTTTTGATGGAGATTTTTTTGCATGGGTTATGTTTGCAGCTATTAGCCCAGGTATTATTGCTTTTACACTTTATACATATTCTCAAAAGAAACTTGGAGCATCTCTTACAGGTTTTACGTTATATATTTTTACCATTTACGCAGCAATTTATGGTTATTTTTTATTTGATGAAAAATTAGAAAGTTATCATTTAATAGGTACTATTTTAGTATTTTTTGGAATTTATCTTGCTAGAAAAAATAATGCTAAAAAAACCTAGGAAAATTATTTTGCAATTTATCAGTCTAATTATTTTAGTTTACCTATCTGTAATAATTTTTTTATTTTTTTATCAACGTAACTTACTATATCACCCAAATGAAAATAATTATTCAGGAAATAACCTAAATTTTGAGATAGAAAAAGTTAAAATAAAAACATCAGATGGCATAGAGTTACTAGGATGGTTTCATGAAAAGGATTTAGAAAAATTTAAAACTATTATTTTTTTTCATGGAAATGCAGGAACACTTGAAAATAGAATATATAAACTTAACCGTTTAAAAGACCTAGATATTAATTTTTTAATTATTGCCTGGAGAGGTTTTAGTGGCAACAAAGGTAAACCAACTGAAAAAAATTTATATGAAGATGGAAAAAGTGCAGTTCAGTGGATAAAAAATTTTGGTGTTAAGAACAAAAATATTATTTTGTATGGGGAGTCATTAGGCACAGGTATAGCTACAGAAATTGCTCAAAATAATGATTTTGCAGGTGTAATTTTAGAAACACCATTTACTTCAATGGCAGATGCAGCAAGTAAATTTTATCCCTATATTCCAGTTAAACTCTTGTTAAGAGATAAGTATGAAAATCTTAAAAAGATTAAAAATATTAAATCACCAATATTAGTTATGCATGGAGAGGTCGATCAGCTTGTTCCATTTTCAATGGGTGAAAAAATTTATAAAGAAGCCAATAATCCAAAATATTCATATTTTACAAAAGACGATGATCATATGATGGAATATGATCAAAATTTAATCGATAACTTAAATTCATTTTTAAAGAGTTTAAATTAAGCCACATTCTAAACAAATATATTACAAATTTTTTTTCTTTAATTAAATAATGAAAAAAATTTTAATTATATTTTTATTGAGTTTGGTATTTCAAAATAATTCTTTTTCTAGCGAAGAAAACTTTTCAGCAGATGATTTATTTTATATTGATCAAATGAATTCTCATAATAAAAATTTTGCGCTTTACTTTAAAACTAGAGAAAAAGCTATTTTAGCTAAAGGAGAAAATTCAAATTATATAAGTGATTATCCAAAAGATCTTTACATACATAACTACGAAACTAATTCTTCAGATCCTTTAATTTCCTACGAATGGTTTCCTGCTCAAGCAAAGTATCTGCTTCAAGAGTATGACTTTCCAGTTTTTCCAGATGACTTTGCTTATTATCTTTTAAGAGATGATACAACTTTGGTCATGGTAAGTGCGGTAAAGAATATTAATGCAAATTTTAAATTTGATATTCACAGCAAAAAACTTGAACTTTACCCTGCTAATGGAAAACTTGATTTTATTATTTCTTCAATTGCTAAAAAATGTGGACATTTCCAATTTGAAGAAAATTATAAGTGCAGTTATTACAAGCCTCTTATATCGAGTAATTTAATTAACTAGTTTGAATAAATGCCTCTGCAAATTTTTCAGCTTCAAAAATTTGTAAATCATCTTCTTTTTCTCCTAAACCTAGTGCGATAATTGGTAATTTGTATTTTTTAGCTACTGCTAGAAGAATACCTCCTTTTGCAGTCCCATCTAGTTTAGTCATGATTATTCCTGTAACAGGTATTATCTTATTAAACTCTTCAACTTGATTTAATACATTTTGACCTGATGTGGCGTCCAAAATTAAAATTACATCATGCGGCGCCTCGCTATCAATTTTTTTAGCAACGTTTGCAATTTTTTTGTATTCTTCCATTAAATTTTTCTTATTTTGCAATCTGCCAGCAGTATCAATTAAAACTTGATTAAAGTTATTTTTTAAAGCTTCGTCTATCGCTTTATAAGCAACTGATGCCGGATCGGATCCTTGAGATGATTTGGTAATTTCAACACCAACTTTATTAGCCCAATTTTCTAATTGTTCTATTGCAGCTGCTCTGAAAGTATCTGAAGCAGCAAGCATTATCTTATTGCCATTATTTTTTAAAATTTTGCTAATTTTGCCTATAGTGGTTGTCTTACCAACTCCGTTAACGCCTGAAATTAATGTTGCATTTAATTTCTCTTTTTTTTTAAAAAAATTCTGGTTTTCTAAGGGTTGCATTAAAGAAATAATATATTCTTTTAAGATTAAGTTCACTTCATCAGATATATTTTTTTTTGGATCAATTTTCTTGTTTGCAATTATTTTTTTTATATCTTCTGCAGCTAATATTCCAACATCAGATCTTATTAAAAATTCTTCAATTTCATCTAAAGTTTTATCGTCAATTTCTTTTTTGATAATTATTTCTTTTAAACCAGAGGTAAATGCAGATGCACTTTTTTTAAAACCAATTTTAAATTTATCAAAAAATCCCATTATAATTTAATTTCAATTTCTTGAATATTTGAAACCGGGCCTTTCATATGAATTATATTTTGATCATCAATCATGATATTTAATTTTCCTGATCTAAATTCAATATCAACTTTGTTGTCTGTAAAATCATTTAATTTTCCAGCCACTGCTGTTGCACAGGCAGCCGTACCACAAGCTTTAGTAAGACCCGCTCCTCTTTCCCAGACTTTGACTTTGATTAAATTTCTATCAACGATTTCTGCTAGAGTAACATTACATTTTTCAGGAAAAAATTCATGAATTTCAAATTTAGGGCCAAGTTTTTCTATGCTAAATTTTTCTAGATTTTTGACAAAAAATATTAAGTGAGGATTTCCCACATTAATTGCCATTCCACCATAAAACTCATTATTTTCTTCATCTAAAATTTTTAAATTTAGATTTTTAGTATCTAAATTTTTAGATAATGGAATTTCATCCCATTTTGTTTTTGCAACTCCAATCTGAGTTGTTACTAGGTTATTACCTAAGATTTTTGAATTTAGGTTGCCAGATTCTGTGGTAACTATAATTGTATCTTTCTTTTTTTCTTTTGATAATAAATCAGCTACACATCTAGTGCCATTGCCACATGCACCAGAGGCACTTCCATCAGAATTAAAAAAATCAATAGATGCATCGGTCTTATCATTATTTTTTATGATGATTAATTGATCACATCCAATAAATTTTCTATCACAGATTTTTACTATCTGTTCGTTTGAAAGATTAATTTGGTTGCTTCTGTTATCTATAATAACAAAATCATTGCCTAAACCATCCATTTTGAATGCTTTTATATCCATATATAGTTATTTAACTTATTTATTGACTTTTTGAACCTCTATTATAGTTTGACCCCGTTTCCGCAAAAACATTAAATTTGCGGTGTCTTTGGAAACAAAGAGATCGACACTAGTCAGCGAGGGTTCGCCCACTAGTGCG
>JAYPCR010000055.1:0-4602 GCA_038124805.1 Candidatus Pelagibacteraceae bacterium | reverse complement strand
CTTTGTCTTAAATCTCCATGAATTGCATCAGCTGAATGTCCTTCTTCTTTTAATCGCTTAACCATTCTATCGGCGTTTCTTTTAGTTTTTACAAAAACCAAAATTGATCCTTTTCTAGCTAACAACTGATTTACCAATTCATCATATTTATTTTCCTTAAAGACTTCTAAAGTCTCTTGTTTAATTTTTGCTACTGGAACAGAAGTTGAGCCTGCCGAAATTCTTTCTGGATGGTTTAAATATCTTTCAGATATTTTTAAAATATTTTCTGGTAAAGTTGCTGAAAATAATAAAGTTTGATGTTCTTTAGGAACAAAATTTAGAACCATTTCAATTTGGGGTGTAAAGCCCATATCAAGCATTCTGTCAGTTTCATCTAAAACTAAGTATTTAGTTGCCTTAAGATTTAAGCTTTTTCTTTTAAGATGATCATTAATTCTACCAGGAGTGCCTACAATTATTCTTGATCTATTATTTAGTTGTCGTAATTGACGTTGCATAGACTCACCGCCAATCAATAAAGCTGATTTAATATTTATTTTATCACTTAAAAGACTTTTAATTGAATCCATAACTTGAGATGCTAATTCTCTTGTTGGGCACATCACTAGAGCCATTGCTTCTTTATCAATAATTAATTTATTAATTAAAGGAATTATAAAAGCTAGCGTTTTTCCAGTACCAGTTTGGGCTGTACCTAAAATATCTTTACCCGTTAAAGCAACTGGAATAGCCATTTCCTGAATAGGTGTTGGTTTAGTAAATTGCATTTTGCTTAAAGAAAATTTTAAAACCTCTTCAATTTGTAATGACGCAAAGTTTTCCATTTTATAAAAAGGGGATTTTTTTAAGATAAATAATATTTTTTAATTTTGTTTTCTGACGGATGTCTAAACCTTTTTAACTTAATCACAACAAATGAATTAAACAAAATCAGTCAGTTTAATTGATTTTTAAGAGTTTTTTTAAGTTTTCAAATTACTTAATTAATGTATAAGAGCCACATTTTATGACCAATAATATTCGAAACATCACAATTATAGCTCATGTCGATCATGGCAAAACTACTCTAATTGACAACTTAATGAAACAAAGTGGCTCATTTAGAGAAAATGAGATTGTTGATGAAAGATTGATGGACTCTGGTGAGCTTGAAAAAGAAAGAGGAATTACAATTTTAGCTAAACCAGCTTCAATAAATTGGAAAGACTCTAGAATTAATATTATAGATACACCAGGTCACCGAGACTTTGCTGCAGAAGTAGAGCGTGTTTTAAGTATGGCTGACGGTGCTTTACTTTTGATTGACTCTGCAGAAGGTGTGATGCCTCAAACAAAATTTGTATTATCAAAAGCACTAAAACAAGGTTTAAAACCAATTGTTGTTATTAATAAATTAGATAAAGCAGACCAAAGAGCTAATGAAGTTCTTGATGAAACTTTTGATTTATTTGTAAGCCTAGATGCAAATGAAGAACAATTAGATTTTCCAGTATTATATGCAAGTGGTAGATCTGGTTGGGCTGATAATGAAGTTGATGGTCCAAGAAAAAATCTTAACCCACTGTTAGACAAAATAATTGAACACGTAGAACCTGCAAAATTAGACAAAACAAAACCTTTTGCGATGCTATCTACACTTTTGTATGCAGATAGTTTTTTAGGAAGAAGTTTGGTTGGAAGAATTACTCAAGGAACAGCAAAAGCAAATCAAGCTATCAAAGCAATAAATTTAAAAGGTGAAAAAGTTGATGAAGGCAGACTAACTAAAATATTTAGGTATGAGGGAACTAAAAAAGTTCCAATTGAAGTTGGTGAAGCTGGTGATATCGTAGTTGTAGCTGGATTAGAAAATGCCAATGTTGCAGATACTATATGTGATTTAGAGGTAATGGATCCAATACCCGCAACACCAATTGATCCTCCAACAATGTCAATTACTATAACAGTAAATACTTCTCCTTTAGCTGGAACTGAAGGAAAAAAACTTACTAGTACTCAAATTAGAGATAGATTGGTACAAGAAGCTCAGAATAATGTTGGCATAACTTTTTCAGAAAATGAAGGTAACGACTCTTTCGTAATTAGTGGACGAGGTGAGTTAATGTTAGAAATCTTATTAACTCAAATGCGAAGAGAAGGATTTGAACTTACAGTAAGCCCTCCAAAAGTTTTATATAAGAAAGATGAAAATGGAAATAAATTAGAGCCAATTGAAGAAATTACTGTAGATCTTGATGAAGAACACTCATCTAAAGTAATTGACTCAATGAATAGAAGAAAAGGAAGATTAATAGACCTAAAAGATACGGGTAAAAATAAAAAAAGATTAATATTTCATGCACCAACAAGAGGTCTAATGGGATACACCAGTAGATTTTTAACTTTAACTAAAGGTAATGGTGTAATTAATAGAATTTTTCATTCTTACGGACCTTTTGAAGGAGAAATGGAAGGTAGAAGAAATGGAGCATTAATTTCAATGGAACAAGGTAAAGCTGTTGCATTTGCTATTTTTAATTTACAAGCTCGAGGAGAGATGTTTGTAACTCATAACGACCCTGTGTATCCTGGAATGATAGTTGGACTAGCTCCAAAACCAGGTGATATGATTATAAATGTTATGAAGGGAAAAAAATTAACTAACATGAGAACACAAGGTACTGATGAAAACGTAGTATTAACTCCAGTTAGAAAAATGTCTATAGCAGAACAGTTAAGTATGCTTAACACAGATGAAGCTTTAGAAATCACTCCAACTTCTTGTAGACTAAGAAAAGCAATTCTAGATCCTCATGAAAGAAAAAGAAGTGAGAAATCTGGGGCAGCAGCCTAGTTAAAAACTTTATCAACTAAAAATAATCCAAGCGCCACACAAGGTCCAATTCCGAAAGCGAACAAGACTGTTCCTATTCCGACTGTTCCTCCTAAATACCAACCAATAGAAACAACAGTTATCTCTAAACTAGCTCTTACAAATGCAATTGGTAAATTTGTTTTTTTTTGTAAACCAATCATTAAACCATCTCTAGGTCCAGCTCCAAGATTTGAAACTAAATATATACCTCCACCTATACCAACTGTTATGACAGAAATAATTGCTAATAAAATCTGATTTAAAGAATTCTCTGGAGTTGGCACATATTTTACACATAGGTCTATCATGATTGAAATGATAACTGCATTTAAGATCGTCCCCATTCCAGGCTTTTGTTTTAAAAAAATCCATAAAAATAAAACACCCATACTGATCAAAAAAGTTATTGTTCCAATTGATAGATTGATATTTAAAGAAATACCTTGAGCCAATACGCTCCAAGGTGATGCACCGGAAGATGAAACAATTAATAATCCCTCTCCTAATCCAAATAAAGTTAAACCAAAGCAAAGAAAGAAAAATGTTAAAAATTTTGGTCTAATACTATATGGTTTATCAGAACTCCAATATACAACGGGTATGTTCTTAATTTTTAAAAACATTTTTAATTAATCATTTCCATTAAATCTAAATTCTATTATTGTTAATTTACAATGAAAAAATTTTTCTTTTTTTTAATTTTTTTATTAAACTCTTTTAATTCAACTGCTCATATAGCTCATTATAACAATTACAACAAAATAGAAATGGAAATTTTAAGAGATGGAGAAGTGATTGGCTACAATTATTATTTCTTTAAAAGAGATGGTAATGAAACTCTAGTCTCAAATCAGATCAAATTTACTGTTAAGCTATTTGGTGCTACTATTTTTAAGATAGAAGGCTATGGTGAAGAAAAATATATTGATGATAAGTTAATTTCTTTTAATTCAAAAACCTTACAAAATGATAAAGAAAAGTTTGTAAAATTAGAATTAAACAAAAAGACTGATAAATTTGATATTTTAGGTTCTTCATACAATGGTGAAGCAAGTCTAAATAATGTTATTGGAAATTGGTGGAGCCATAATATTTTAACAGCCAATAGCCAAATTAGTCCCATTTCAGGTAGTGTTAAAGAACAAGTTGTTACATTTATAGCAAAAGAAAAAATAGATCTTTATGGCAAGACCTATGAAACTGAACGTTTTAAACTAAACTCTAAAGATATGAGTCTTCCAAAAGACAGAAGGTTAGATTTTGAAATTTGGTACGATAAAAAAAATAATATTATTAGGAAAGTTACATACTCTAGAATGGGTGATTGGGAATATAGAGTAAAAAATATTGAATAAATCTAACTATTTATTTTTTTAAATAAATCATTTGCACTTAGCCAACCAGCTTCAAATCTTGGTCCAACAAACCAATCAGCACAAATTCCTAAACTAATTTTAGGATCCCAGTAGCTTGAAATATTAAGTTTTTTTGCATGTGAAGAGTATTTCCATCCATGATTTAATATAAATGCTGGTTTTTCATATTTAAAACCTGTGAGTTCAAAAAATTTATCAATTAAAATTTTAGAATTAATTTCTTTGTTATCTTTATTTTTATTTATTTTTTTATTTGCCCAACTACTAGTACTTTGCAATGTCCATAAATCAAATTTACTTGAAAACCTTTTTTTACTATTCTCATTAGCAGCCCATCCTAAAATCTTATCATTGAATAAATAGCTACTG
>JAYPCR010000054.1:0-4665 GCA_038124805.1 Candidatus Pelagibacteraceae bacterium | reverse complement strand
CATAAACTATTGACGGTACAGCTGCTAAATTATTGATATTTATTTCTATAAAATCAGTAACTTTATTTTTTGGTGCAAACTCTTCTAAATAAATAGAAGCTAATACTGCAACTGGAAATGCGATCAATAAACAAATTAAAATACTATAAAAAGATCCAACTAACGCTCCACCAATACCTGCTAATTCAGGATCTCTAGAATCGCCATTTGTAAAAAAATAAAAGTTGAAGTTTTTATCTATTATCTCATTTGCAACAAAATAATCATATATAAATAATTGATTATCTGATATCGCTCTACGTTCTTCAGGTAAATCTCTTGGGTAATTTCCCTTATGTAATTGATCAATGTCATCTGACGCAGTTATTTTTAAAGTAATAGTCTTGTCCAACAGCTGAATATTGTTTATTAAAGTATTTTTAATTTCATATTCAGCATCACTGCTAAAAAGTTTTAATAATTGATCCTCTTCATCTCTATTTTTGGATGGGTAAGTTTTAAGCAAGCTCTCAATAGTTAAGTCGTAAAAATCAGTATCATTAATATCTTTTACTGTTGATTTATCATTTAAATCTAGAATTTCACTATCATAAAAAATATCAACTTTAATTACCGTTTTTTGAAAAGCACTACTTCCTTTTGAAAATATATTTTGAATTAAAATTAATACAAATATGATAGCAATCGTAATTGACACAATACCATAAAATTTAAATCTTTTTTCAGCTCTATGTCTTATTTTTAATCTTTCTGAACTATTCATATTTTTCTCGATATTTTTTAACTACTCTAAGAGCTATATAATTTAAAATTAATGTTGCTATAAACAATGTTAAACCTAGAGCAAATGCAGATTGAGTTTTAGGACTATTAAATTCTTGATCGCCAACTAATATCATTACAATTTGTGTTGTTATAGTTGTCGTTGAGTCTAAAGGATTAATTGTTAAATTTGCAGCAAGACCTGCAGCCATTACAACAATCATTGTCTCGCCAATAGCTCTAGAAATTGCCAAGAGAATTGAGCCAATTATACCTGGTAGAGCTGCAGGAATTACAACTTTTTTAATTGTTTCTGATTGTGTAGCTCCTATAGCATAAGATCCGTCTCTTAATGATTGTGGTACAGAATTTATTACGTCGTCTGATAAAGAAGAAATATAAGGTATAATCATAATACCCATTATTAAACCAGCAGCTAATGCACTTTCTGATGATACTGTAAGACCTAGACTTTCTCCAAATTCTCTAAAAAATGGACCAACAGTTAATGCTGCAAAAAAACCATAAACAACTGTTGGTATACCAGCTAAAATTTCAATAATTGGTTTTGAAAATTTTCTGATTTTTTTCGAAGCATACTCGGCCATATATATACCTGAAAATAATCCAATAGGTACAGCAACTAACATTGCAATTAATGCTATAAAAGCAGTTCCTGCAATTAAAGGTATAAATCCAAAAGCATCTTTCAATTCTTCATACTCAGCTGCTGTTATTGTAGATGCATCTCTTACAAAAGCTCTCTGTGGACTCCAGTTTGTTCCAAATAAATAATCAAATACATTTATAACTGAAAAAAATTTAATACTTTCAAACAATAAAGAGAAAATTATGCCAATTGTGGTCAATATTGCAATTAAAGAAGATGTGAAAAGCAATCCTTTAAGAATAACTTCAACGTCGTCACGTGCTTTGTTATTGTTTTTAATTTTTTTTAAAGAATATAAAATTGAAGATATTATAAGACTAAATACTAAAACAATTTTAGCATTAGAAAATATATTTATAAATCTAGCATAAGCTAAAGTGGATTCTTTTAATAAAATATCCACTTCCCCAAAATAGTTACCTGAATGAATAGATTTTATTTTCTCATAAATTAAATTTGCAGCATTTTTATCAGTTGTGTTTGCACCTAAATTTTCAGCTGTTTTTAATATTATTGATTTTATTATTACTGGTTCAAAAATAGTCCAAATTCCAAGAAAAACTAAAGAAGGAATTGAGCACCATAAAACTAAATAATAACCATAAAATTTTGGAAGTGCCTTTAATTTATATCCTTTTTCATAGGACCAAATTTTTGACTTTGATCTTCCATAAAAAAATAAAGTTATTGAAAAAACACTGATTAATAATATTAAAATTGAATTCATTTAGATCGATCATTACAGTTGAAATGTTACAGTTTTGTTAAAATTAAAACTATAGATAGAAAAAAAAAGGCCAGTAAAAACTGGCCTTTTTAATTAATTTAAAATCTAATTACTGAAGATTTATAGTATTTAAATCCATAGCTGCAGTTCTAGTAGTTTTATACTTATCTGAAGCCAATGGAACTAAACCAATATCAGCTAAATAGCCTCTTGAACCCATAGCTTTTTTAGAAGTAAATTCTTTTAAAAATTCTTGAATACCTGGAACTACACCGATGTGTGCCTTTTTAACATAAAAGAATAACGGTCTAGCGATTGGATAAGAATAATCTTGAATACCTTCCAAAGATGGTTTCACACCTTCGATAGAAGCAGCTTTAATTTTATCTTTATTACTTACAAGATAACTATAGCCAAAGAAACCAAATGCATTAGGGTTTGATGCTAATTTTTGAACAATTAAAGTATCGTTTTCACCCGCTTCTACAGCATAGCCGTCTTCTCTAATTTTTTCACATTCTGAACTAGCTTTTTTACCAGCAGCTTCGAATAAAGATTTAGCAGATTTAGTACAACCTTTTGACATTACTAATGAATTCCAAGCATCTCTTGTTCCTGATGTTGGCGGTGCGATCAAAATTTCAATCTTTGTATCTGGTAATGAAGGATCGATTTCACTCCATTTTTTATATGGATTTTCAACTAATTGACCATTTACATCTACTTGCATTGCTAAAGCTCTCCAAAGCTGTTCTTTAGTAAAATTTACATCTGGTGAGTTTAATGCATGAGCAAATGAAATACCGTCATTACCAACAACTATTTCAATAATATCTGTTACGCCATTTTTAGCACAAAGTTCTTTTTCAGAAGATTTGATTGCTCTTGATGCATTTGTAATATCTGGATGATTTGTTCCAACTCCAGCACAAAATAATTTCATACCTCCACCAGTACCTGTACTTTCAATTACAGGAGTTTTAAAACTGCCTTGTTTTCCAAATTTTTCAGCAACAACTGTTGCATATGGATAAACTGTAGATGAACCTACAATTTTAATTTGATCTCTTGCAAATGAATTTGAATTAAATCCAGCAATGATCAATAAAGTGAATAATATATTTATAATTTTCTTCATTGTTTTCCTTTTTATTTATTAATGTGCTGATTAAATACAAATTAAACCTAAAAAATTTATTACAGAAATATTAAACTTTTGTTACAAATGCTAAACTTTTAGTTGAATTAAAGGGATTTAAATTTTAGCTCTATTGTAGTTCCTTTATTAATTTCGCTAGAAATTTCCATAAATCCCCTGTGTTGCGAAACTAAATGTTTAACAATCGCAAGACCTAAACCAGTACCACCTACGCTTCTACTTTTACTAGGATCTACAGTAAAAAAACGCTCTGTAACCCTATAAATATATTGTTTTGGAATACCTATGCCTTGATCTATGATTTTGACGACATTAAAATTTTTATCTTTATTTGGAATAATATTTATATCAGTATTTTCGTTGCTATATTTTACAGCGTTATCAATTAAGTTAGTAAATATCTCAATTAACTTATCTTTATCACCAATAATTTTAAAATCATCAATTTGAGAAAAATTGATTCTAATATTTTTTCTTTTAATTAAATCTTTTTGAGTTTCGATTACATAATTTATTACGTCATTAAGGTCAATTTCATGCGTGGGTCTGATGTGTTCTTGTAATTCAATTTTTGACAAAGATAATAAATCTCTAATTAAATTTTCCATTCGCTCTGACTGTGAGAGCATTATTGGAAACAAATTTTTTAACTCATCGTCATTTTTAATCTTGTCATTATTTTCCAAAGTCTCTAAACCCATTTTAATTGATTGAAGTGGTGTTCTTAATTCATGAGAAACATTAGCTACAAAATCTGATTTTAATTGTTGAAACTTATAAAACTCAGTTAAATCTCTTATAAAAATTAAACAAACACTTTCATTAAAGAAAAAATTGGTATTATCATAAAATAAGGTAACGTTTATTCTTTGAATGTTAGGGTTTCTTAATTCTACATCGAAACTTTTTACGTTTTCACCATCAAATGACTTTTCGATAGCGTTTAGAAGATCAGGATTTCGTAAATAATAACTAATGTTATCTTTTAATCTAATCTGAAATCTTTCTTTTGCAGATTTATTACTGAACAAAATTTCTTTTGATTTATCTAAAATAATTACTTGTTCTGGAATATAATCTAGTAATTTATAAAGAGTTTTTTGATAGAGTTTGCTATCAATTGGTTTTGGATTTCTAACTAAATTTTTTTCAACATTTAAAATAGGTTCAATTTTTTTTTCTTTCTTTATTAATAAAAACAATAAAAAAATTATAATGAATAATAGAATAAAAGTTAAAGTATCCATTTAAATTATTTTACTCGACCATAAACGTCTTCATATCTAACAATATCGGTTTCTTTTAAGATTGAACCAACTTGAGCTTCAATAATTTTAACTGGAACTT
>JAYPCR010000053.1:0-4704 GCA_038124805.1 Candidatus Pelagibacteraceae bacterium | reverse complement strand
CAGCTAGAGTCCAGGCTTTTAGAAACTTTCTTTTCAGCAAAATAGGTGATTGGAAATAATCTTTTTATTTATTGACTTTTTTTCGTCTATATGCGATTGATAATCATTCGCAACTAAAATAATCTTAGTAAATTATTAATTTAAAAATATAGGAATATGAAGCTTATACTTACGATAATAACAACCTTTATTATATTAATTAGCAATTTATTGGCTAATGAGGTGAATGTATTTAGCTCAAGACATTACGATACCGATATTCAACTTTATGAAAAATTTACAAATCAAACAGGTATTAAAGTAAATATAATTTCAGGGGAAGACGCAGCTCTTCAAAAAAGAATTATTGAAGAAGGTAAAGATTCTAAAGCGGATATTTACATCACTTCAGATGCTGGAAGATTAGGTTTATTTGATGCAAAGGGAATGTTTCAAAATTCAATGTCACCTTTGATTATAGATAAAGTTCCAAAAAATTATAGAAGCGAAAATTGGACAGGAATTTCAAAGAGAGCAAGAATTATTTTTTATTCAAAAGATAGAGTAAAAAATAATGAAATTGAAAACTTAAATTATGAAGATTTATCAAATATAAAATGGAAAAATAGAATAGCTATTAGACAATCAAACAGTATTTACAACCAATCTTTGGTAGCATCATTAATAAGTAATAATGGAATAGAAAAAACAAAAAAATGGACAGAGGGATTTGTTAAAAATTTTTCAAGAACACCGAAGGGAAATGACAGAGCACAAATTCTAGCAGTTGCTTCAGGAGAGGCAGATATTGCAATAGCTAATACATATTATTATGCATTAATGTTATCAGGTCAAAAAGGTAAAGATCAGCAAGAAGCAGCAAGAAATGTTACACCTTTTTATCCAAATCAAGGTAATCGTGGTACACACATGAATATCAGTGGAGCAGGTATATTAAAAAATTCAAAAAATAAACAAAATGCTATAATTTTTTTAGAATTTTTACTTTCTAAAGAATCTCAAGATCATATTGTTAAAAACACATTTGAATACCCTATAATTAAAGATTTCGACTCTTATGAGTTGATAACAAATATGAATTTAGAAATTTCTTTTAAAGAAGATTTATTAACCCCTGTAAGTGATTTTGCAAAATATCAGCCTGAAGCATTGAGGATAATGTTACAATCAGGCTGGAAGTAAATAATGATAGCAAGAATAAATATTTGGTATTTAAGTTCATTTTTAATATCATTAATAGTTGCAATACCAATCATAATGATTTTTAGTAGTTTCTTTGAAACTACGTCAGAATATAGTTTAGTTCTTAAAGAAACTTTTCTTTCAGAATATGTAATTAATTCACTAACACTTTTGATTGGAGTATTAATTTTAACATCAATAATTGGTATTGGTTGTGCTTACTTAGTTTCATTTTATAATTTTTTTGGAGCTAATTTTTTTAAGTGGGCATTAATCTTATCATTTGCAGTGCCAGCTTATATTTATTCATATTCTTTAGGCGCTTTTTTTGATAATTATGGCACCGCCTATTCAATATTAAATAGTCTTTCAGGCAATATTATTTCTAATTCTACTATTCCAAAGTTAGATGGGATGTTTGGTGCTATGTTAGCTATATCTTTTTCTATTTTCGGATATGTTTATGTATTAACGAGAACGTCATTTCATTATCAATCTCAAAACCTTATAGATCTAGGTAAAAATCTAGGTTTTTCAAAAAAAAAAACATTTTTTAAAATAATTTTACCTTCAGCCAGACCTTCAATTGTAGCTGGTTTATCTTTAGTAGCTATGGAAACTTTATCTGATTTTGGTTCAGTTTCTTTTTTTGGCATCTCAACTTTGACTACAGGAATTTATAATGCTTGGGTAACCTTTGATGATTTAACATTAGCTAATAGATTATCCTTTTACCTTTTAATGTTTATTTTCTTACTGTTTACGATTGAAAATCTCTCTAGAAAAAAAGCTCAATACCACACACTGCCTAAGAGTGGATTTAAAACTAAAACAAAAATAAATTTAAAAGGTTATAAATCAATCTTAGCATTCTCTATATGTTTTTTAGTTTTTTTTATTAGTTTTTTATTTCCTGTGATTCAAATGAGTTATTGGACATTTTTATTTCCAAAGCATTTTTTTGATCTAAATCTTATTAACCTTTTATCTAATACTTTAATACTTGTAATATTATCTTGTAGTTTATTGATAGCTTTAAGTTTTATTTCAAATTATGGAAATAGAATTACCAAAAGTAAATTACTTCAAAGTTTAACAACTTTTTCAATTTCAGGATATGCAATGCCAGGTATAATTTTGGCTGTTGCGTATATCTCATTTATATCTTTTTTAGATGAAAATATTTTTATCTTTGAAAACTATAATATTAAATCATTCTTAATAGGATCTATTTTTGGGTTAGTGATAGTTTATTTTGTAAGATTTTATTCTTTAGCAAATAATGGAATTAAATCTGGATATTTAAAAATTAATTATTCTATAGATGAAAGTGCTTATTTATTAGGTTATTCAAAAATTAAAACTTTTAAGAATATTCATTTACCTTACTTAAAAAATTCAATCTTTTTAGTAATTATTTTACTTTTAATTGAAATTATTAAAGAGCTACCAATAACTCTAATTATGAGACCATTTAATTTTGATACTTTTGCAACAACCGCATATACCTATGCCTCTCAAGATTTATTAGAAGCTGCAGCAGCACCTGCCATTATTTTGATTCTGATTTCTAGTGCATTTATTTTATTAACCTCTAAATATATTCTAAACGAACAATCATGAATAATTTTTTTGAAATTAACAATGTTACTTTTGCAGCTAGTAAAAAAAATAAAGTTAATAATGTCTCATTAAAAATTGAGAATGAGGGAGACGTTATTTGTCTTCTTGGACCTTCAGGAATAGGCAAAACTACTATTTTAAGAACTATAGCTGGTTTAGAAAAGATAAATTCAGGAAGTATAAGCTTGAATGGAAAAGTAATATCATCTAACAAAATCCATGTTGAACCTGAGGATAGAAACATCTCCTTATCCTTTCAAGATAATTCATTATTTCCTCATTATAATGTCATTGATAATATTAAGTTTGGGGCTGATAGAAATAGCAGAAAAACAAAAAAATTAAAATTAGATGATGTTATTGAATTTCTACACTTAGAAAATATTAAATCTAAATATCCTCATGAAATAAGTTCGGGTGAAGCTCAAAGAGCTGCCTTGGCAAGATCTCTATTGTCTATGCCAGATTTACTTTTGCTTGATGAGCCTTTATCAAATATTGATCAAAATTTTAAAGAGGAAATTCAAGTTAAACTTAAACAAATTTTAAGAGAGTATAAAATTACAACAATAATAGTTACCCATGACTCATATGAAGCTTTTTATTTAGGAAATAAATGTGGAATAATTTTAAATGGCCAACTTAAGCAATTTGACGATCCTTATAATGTTCATCATTTCCCAAATTCAATAGAAGTAGTAAATTTTTTAAATAAAGGAATATTAATTCCAGCAACTGTAGTTGATGAAAAAACATTAGAAAATAATGATTTGGGAATTATTAATGGAGATTTTATAAAACATTATCCTAAAGGCGCGAATGTCAAATTATTATTACAGCCGGAGGATTTGGAACATGATGACAAAAGCTCACTTAAACTTGAGGTAGTCGATAAGAAGTTTAGAGGAACTAATTTTATTTATACGCTAAAAACTCAAAGTAATTTACTTATCCCTGTATTTGTTCATTCCCATCATGTTCACCAACATGAAGTTGAAGAAAAATTTGGTGTAAAAAAACCTATTCATATTGATCATATTGTTTGTTTCGACTAATTAGCAATCTTAATGAGTGAAAAATTAAAATTATTTTTAAAAGGAATAATAAATATACTTCCTTTGTTAATTCCAGTAGTCCCTTTTGGAATAATTTTGGGTGCAATTGGTATTGAATTAAATTTTAGTCCGCTAGAAATATTTGCAACTTCTTTTATAATTTTTGGAGGAGCATCTCAAATTGTTTTTCTACAACTTTTTTCAAGTGGCGCTTCGTCATTGATAACTATTGGCTCAACTTTTGTAGTTAATTCAAGACATCTTTTATATGGAGCAAGTTTTAGCGAATATTTAAAAAATTTATCTTTAGGATGGAAAATTTTGTTATCTTATTTATTAACGGACCAGGCTTACGCAGTATCTAATATTTATTTTGAAAAAAATAAAAATAATAACTTAAAACACTATTATTTATTAGGATCAGGTTTTTTTCTTTGGTTTATTTGGCAGATATCTACATTAATTGGAATTTTTTTAGGATCAATTGTTCCCGATAAATTGGGATTATCCTACACGATACCTTTAACTTTTATTGCATTATTAGTTGGTTATTTTAGAAAATTTGATCACATTATAATTATTTTGCTTTCAGGATTTCTTTCAATAATCTTATACGACGCTCCATTGAAATCTTACATTATTTTATCGAGTTTTATCTCATTATTCGTAGCTCTAATATTGATTATTTTAAAAAAAGGAAAAAATTAGATGATTTGGTATGGAATAATAGTATCTGGAGTTTTAAATTTTTTAACTAAATTTTTGTCTCTATCCTATTTTGATACAAGCCAAATGAATCCAAAAGTAAAACAAATTTTAAGCTATGTGCCCTCAGCAGTTTTTC
>JAYPCR010000052.1:0-4824 GCA_038124805.1 Candidatus Pelagibacteraceae bacterium | reverse complement strand
AAAAACAATATTATTAAATTTAAACTCTCTTTTTTCCCTGAACTATTCGATCAAGTAAAAGAGCCACAAACAGAATGGCTATACCAGCCAAGATCCCCTGTCCAACGTTAGCATACTGTAAAGCCTCTAGAACGTCCTGTCCTAAACCTTTGGCTCCAATTAATGAAGCAACAACTACCATTGCAAGACTCAACATAACAGTCTGGTTAACACCTGCCAATATTGTTGGCATTGCTAAAGGAATATCTACTTTAGTTAATAAGTACCACTTCGAAGCACCATAAGCTATTGCTGCTTCCCTAATATTTTGCGGAACTCCTTTAAGACCTAAAACTGTTAATCTTACAACAGGGGTGCCACCAAAAATCATAGTTATAATTACCGCTGCAACTTTTCCAGTGCCAAAAAAAGCAATAACTGGGATCATGAATACAAAGGCAGGCATAGTTTGCATGAAATCCATTATTGGTCTTATGAACGCATAAAACCTTGGTCTTGTTGAACAATAAATTCCAAGTGGAATTCCAATTACAATACTTAAAAGAGCAGCTGTACCAAGTAGAGCTAAAGTAGTCATAGCTTTAATCCAAAAACCTAAAAAACCCATATAAGCTAAAAAAGCTCCAGAATATATTGCTGCCCGTGGCCCTGCTGATAGCCCGGTTAATAGAACAATTGAACTAATGATTACTATCCATGGAGTTTTAACAAATAAAAGTTCCAATGAATCTAAAACTGATCTAATTCCAAAAGTTATTGCATCAAATAATCGATCCCCTTTAATAACAGCATAATCAAAAGCTCCTTCAACTCCAGCTATTGATTTTAATCTAATATCAGGATGTGTTGGAAAATCCTTCATGATCTCCATATAATTTGGAAAACTATAATGAATGGTAGAAAAAATAATTATTACTAATGCAAAAACAATACTAAGTAGAAAATTGTTTAACTTCATCCCAGGATTTATTGATTTATTAGATAACCATTCAGAATATCTTTTCTCTAATATTGTATTAGCTGACATTGATTGAAAAATCCTAATCAACATAAATAAAATAATTCCACTTATTGCTATCCAAAAGCCTGATGCTTCAACTCTTTGTGCTTCTAAAACATATCCTTGAATTGAATCTTCTAAAGACTTGATGGTTCTTTGAAACATCTCAACTTTATCTGAATTTTGTTCAATAGCTGCTTCAAGTTGTTTTTGTCTAAAATCTATCGTTGATTGGATTTGATCAATCTTTTTATAAGCTTCAGCACTTATGTTGCCAAAAAAACCTCTTACAATTTGAGTGATTGCAAATGTTTCAATTATTAAAAAAGCTAGAGCCCAATTCCAAATATTTCTAAAACTAAACCAAAGTGAACCAAGTAAAAACGCACTCTTATTAAATGAAGGTACATACTTTGAACTGTTTCCTATTTTTTCAAATTCATTAATGTAATAATCAGAGCTTGTTTGAACAAAATTTTTTATTTGTTCATCATTAGAAATTTCTATTTCTTTTCTATTGCTCATCTTGTCCTTCTACTACAGATGTTAATAGATCTTTTTGAGAGATTGCACCAATGAGTTTTCCACTATTATCTTTAATAATAATTGGAGCATTGTTTGAAACAGATTTTTCTATTAATGCGGTTAGTAAATCATTTTCTTTCATTTCAATTGCATTAGACGGTAGTGGACCATTTTCTTTTTCAAATTGTTCTTTTGATTTCATAATTGTTTTAGCTTCAACAACTTTTAATCTTGATATACCTTTAACGAAATCTGCTACATAATTATCAACTGGTTTCATTACAATTTGTTCTGGCGTTCCTATTTGAATAACCATTCCATCTCTCATAATTGCAATTCTATGTCCTACCTTTACTGCTTCATCCAAATCATGAGTAATAAAAACTGTAGTTTTCTTCATTTGCTTTGAAAGATTAATAAATTCTATTTGAAGCTGTCTTCTAATTAGTGGGTCCAATGCTGAAAATGGTTCATCCATTAATAATACTTCAGGGTCTGCTGCTAAAGCTCTTGCTAAACCTACTCTTTGTTGCATTCCTCCTGATAATTCATGGGCATATTTATTTCCCCAACCTTGAAGCTCAACAATATCTAATATTTTATAAGCTTGTTCATATCTTTGATTTTTATTAACACCTCTTATTTCCATAGGCATAGCAATGTTATCAATTACTGATCTATGAGGCATTAATGCAAAGTTTTGAAAAACCATGCCAATTCTTTTATTTCTAAATTCTTGTAAAGCTTCTTTCTCTAGACCCATTACATCCTGACCATTAACTAATATTTGCCCTGATGTTGGTTCAAGCAATCTGTTTATGTGTCTTACTAATGTTGATTTACCGCTTCCTGATAAACCCATCACACAGAAAATTTCTCCAGGATTTACATTAAAAGAGACATCAGAAACTCCAATAACCGAATTAAATTTTTCTAAAGCTTCTGTTTTTGTAATTTTTTGATTTTGAATTGCATCTAAAGCTTCTTTGGATGTATTGCCAAATATTTTCCAGATATTTTTAATCTGTATATCGCAACCTAAGCTCTCTGATGACATAAATTTATTTGGATACCTGGCAGAGAATTTCTGCCAGGTAAAATTAGATAATTGATTATTTTATAAACCTAACCAACCATCAACTGTTTTTTCATTTTCTTTCATCCACTGTCTTGCAACTTCGCCTGGATCTCTTTTTTGTACAGATACTTCGTACGCCATCCATGACACATCGTCTGCAGTGATTTGGAAATTATTGAAAAATTCAACAATTGCTGGTGATTGTTTTTCTAAAGATGTAGCCCATCCAATTTGGATTTGTTTTAAAGCATCTTTAGATGCAACATAAGATTTTTTATACCAATCAGGATCTGCTTTTGGTTGTATCATCTTATATTTCGCAGGATCATATTTTGGTTCTTCTAACATTACTACGTCAGCCATTCCCCAAATTGCATGCGGCTTGTAACAATAAAATGCATAACCTTCACCTTTTTTAATTGAGTCAAGAACTCTAGCATTTTTTACAGCTTCTGCTGCTCTGATTGGTTCAATTCCAGCATCAAGTAATTTGTAATCTCTGATTTTTACTTCATTAACATTTGCTGAAGCCCAACCATCTGCACCAATCCAAAATTCACCTTTACCATTGCCATCACTATCCATTGCTTTAACAACTTCTGGTCTACCAAGATCAAAAATTGAAGTAATGTTCATTTTTTTTGCAAATGCTTGTGACACACAATAACCTTGGTTTCCTTCATAAGGTTTGCTACTTAATTTAAGAGTTCCTTTAGGCACAAGATCGTTTGTATAAGCTTCTTGGTTTGGTAACCAAATATCAGGGTGCACATCGATTTCACCTTTGCCTCTATCGATTGCAGCATAAATAGATGTATTGTTACCTGGAACAATTTCTACTTCTCCACCCATTTTATCTGAAACTACTGCTGCTAATAAGTTAGCAATTGCTGTAGCACCAGTCCATTGTGGATCTCCTATTTTTACTTTTTCTGCAAAACTTGAAAAAGATACGAATATAGAGATTAATCCAGCAACTAATGTACTTTTTAGTATTCTCATTATTTCTCCTCTATTAAATTTAAAGAAGAAAACTAACATGATATTTAACTTAGAAAAACAAAAAAACTCTCAAAAATAAATTAATTTATTTGATTTTTCCTAGTTGTTTTTGTCTAGAGATAATTATTAAACCGCTCACAACAATCATTAAAGCTCCAATATAGGTGTTCATTCTAGGCAGTTCATTAAATATAAAATATCCATAAAGAATTCCCCATAAAATAACTGAATATCTAAAAGTAGAAGTAACTGAAACTAAAGTTGCCTTAATAGTTGCTATAGAAAATACGTAACCTAACGAAAGAAAAAAGGAAGACACAAACATTATTAAATATTCTTCAGAATTAAAATTATAAAATTTATAAATGCACAATATTCCAAAAAAAATTGTAACTATTAAACAAGTTATGAAAGCTATTTGTAAGCTATGAAAATTTCCTTTTATATTTTTTGTGTAGATGTCTCTAAAAGTTAAAAGAATTGCAGCTAAAAGTGGAAAAATAAAATAATATCCATATTTTAAATCTGCAGGATTAACTACAACTACAACACCAGCAAAACCTAAAATAACAGCACTCCATCTTCGCCAACGAACTTTTTCTTTAAAAAAAATTGCTCCATAGACAGTTAACAAAATTGGAGCTAATGATAATAAAACATAAACTTTAGCAAATGGTAATTTAGCAATCCCTATAAAAAAACATATACAACAAAAAGCTTCAAGCAAACCTCTTATAGCAAGTTTTTTTGATGAAAATATTGTTTTAATATCTAATTGATTTTTTATAAATAAAAATACGGCAATGACACCACAAGCAAAAATTCCTCTAATAAAAATTATCTGATTAAGAACAAATATTTCTTGATAATTTTGATAAATCATTTTTACCAACATGTCATTGGTAGCAAATGATAATTGAGCTAGAAGCATATAGAAGATGCCTAATAACTCATTGTTGATTTTAAATAATTTTTTCAATTTGGGTAAAATTTAAATAAAAATAATAAACCAGTATGCAGCTAAACCAGTTAAAATAGTAGCTATAATATTTCGGCTAAATACCCCAACAATTAAAGCAATTATAGAAGCAAGTATTTTAGGATTGTTCTCAAGATCTAAAGCGCCATTTGTATCTAAAAAGATACCAGGAAATATTATTGCTGGAAAAACTGCTGAGGGCACATAGCTTAAAATTTGTTTTACTTTTGGATTCATTTG
>JAYPCR010000051.1:0-4980 GCA_038124805.1 Candidatus Pelagibacteraceae bacterium | reverse complement strand
TTTTAGGTGATACTGATTTTTCAGATACAGTTTTAAAAAAAATAAAAAAATTAAAAAAGAAATATTTTATTATTGATTTTTCAAAAAATAATAAATTTAGAAAAGACAAAAATTGTTACAGAATTAGCATTGGAAAATTTGGAAAAATAATAAAAATAATAAAAGAAAAAAAATCTAAAAAAGTTTTATTTGCTGGAAAAATTGCTAAACCAAACTTTTCATCTTTAAGCTTAGACTTAAAAGGCATTTATTATATGCCAAGTGTTATTAAGGCAGCTAAAATTGGTGATGCCGCAATTATCAAAGTTATAATTAAAATTTTAGCAAATGAAGGAATTAAAGTAATTAGTTCCATATTTTTTAATTCTGAGCTTACATTAAAAAAAGGAAATTATTCCAAAACTAAGCCTAATAATCATGATATTAATTCAATTAAAAAGGGTAAGACATACTTTGAAAAAATCAATCATTTAGATCATGTTCAAGCTTTAGTTGTTAAAGACGGTAAAATTATTGCTACAGAAGGAAGAGAAGGAACAAAAAAAATGCTTTCAAAATTAAATATAAATTCAAATGGTATTTTAATCAAGTTGCCTAAGATAGAGCAAGACTTAAGAATGGATTTACCAACTATAGGTTTACAAACTTTTAAAGATCTCAAGAAATTTGGTCTAAAAGGTGTAGTTTTAAAATCTAAAAAAAATATTTTCTTAGATAAAAATAAATGCATTAGCTATGCAAATAAAAATAAAATATTTATTAAAGTTATATGAAAAAAATATTCATTTTAACAGGAGAGCCATCTGGAGATAAGTTGGCATCAACTGTTGTTACAAAACTAAAAAATATAAATCCAAAAATTGAATATTTGTCAGTGGGAGGAGCAAATATCAAAAAATTAGGTATCGAGTCTATTTTTGATCTTAAAGATATAACATATCTAGGTTTTACAAGTGTATTATTCAATATTTTTAAAATAAGAAGTAAAATCAATAAAACTGTTGAAGAAATTATTAGATTTGATCCTGATATTCTATTTAGTGTTGATAGTCCTGATTTTACGCTGAGAGTTGCTGAAAAAGTAAAAAAAATTAACAACAAAATAAAAACAGTTCATTATGTTGCTCCTCAAGTTTGGGTTTGGCGAAAAAATAGAGTAAAAAAAATTAAAAACTTTATTGATCATGTGCTTTTATTATTTGATTTTGAAAAAAAATTTTTTGATGAAGAAAATGTTAAAAATACTTTTGTAGGTCATCCATTAATTGAAAATGATGATAAAGTTAAAACTGATTTTAATAATTTATTATCTAAAAATAAGAAAATTATATCAATCTTTCCTGGAAGTCGAAAATCAGAAACAAGTGTTTTATTACCAATTTTGCTTAATTTTATTAAATTGATGAATAAAAAAAATCAAAGTTATTCTTATGTGATACATGCTACTGATGAAAATAGAACATCTATTGTTAATGAAATCAAAAAAACTGATTTAGACAATGTAGATGTTATTTCAGATGAAAATATTAAATCACAAATATTGTCTAATTCAATTTTTGCTGTTTCTAAATCTGGAACAGTTTCTTTACAAATTTCATACTCAAACGTACCATCTATTATTATCTATAAACTAAATTTTATTAATTTTATGATATTTAAATTTCTAGTTAATGTTAAATTTGCAAATATTATTAATATAATTAATAATAAAGAGATAATCCCTGAATTATTACAAGATGAATGTAATGCTGAGGAAATATATAGATCTGTTATATACTTCCTTAAAAAACCTGAGCTAATTAAAAAACAGTTAGATGCATGCAGAAAAACTTTAGAGGGAATTAAATCTAAAACATCCTCATCTAGCGAGGCTGCAAAAATTTTAATCAATTACCTTATTAGCTAATCTTTTTTCTACTTCTTCTTTACCCAATGACATTATTATATCATATAAACCTGGTCCAAATTTTGATCCAGTTAAAGCAACTCTCAAGGGTTGTCCAATATCTTTAAAATTTATTTCATATTTTTTTATTAACTCATTAATAATTTTTTCAAGCACATCTTTATCGAAGTTACTTACAGTTGATAATTTACTTTTAAATTCTGCTATAATTTTTTTTGTCTTATCATCAAGTAATTTCATATCTTGATCATTGAATATTATCTCATCTGAAATTATATATTTTGCATTTTTAAATATTTCTTCCAATGTTTTTGCTTTATTTTTAAGAAATGATAGTGATGATTTAATTTTAAGTTCTTTTTCTGGTTTTATCTTCTCTTGGTAGCTTGCACAATATTGAACTAGATTTTTGTAAAGTTCTTTTTCATCTATATTTTTTATATAATATTCGTTCATAGATAGAATTCTGTTCATATCTAATTTTGAGGGAGATTTACCAATGCCTTCTAAGTTAAAATGTTCAATACTTTCTTTTAAAGTAAATATTTCTTTATCTTTATGTGACCAACCTAGTCTAAGTAAATAATTTCGTAAAGCATCTGGCATGATGCCAATTTTTGAATAATCATCTAGAGTAGAAGCATTATCTCTTTTTGATAATTTTTTACCTTCTAATGTATGTATAAGAGGTATATGTGCAAATTGGGGGAGATCCCATTTCATAGCTAGGTAAATTTGCATTTGTTTGAATGTATTGATTTTGTGATCATCTCCTCTAATAATGTGTGTCATTTTCATTTGATGATCATCTACAGTTGCAGATAAATTATATGTTGGTGATCCATCTTTTCTTAAAATTATAAAATCTTCAATAGTATTATTATCAATTTTAACATCACCTTGAACTAAGTCATTTAGAGTTGTTGATCCATCAATTTTACTTTTGAATCTTATAACTGGACTTATATTTTTTGGTGAATTTGTTTCAGACAAATTTCTACATTTTCTACTGTAAATATAAGGAAGTTTTTTTTGTCGAGCACTTTCCTTTTCTTTTTCAATATCTTCAACTGAGCAATAACATTTGTAAGCATATCCATTTTTTAATAATGAATTAGCTATTTCTACATGTTTATCTAATTGTTTCGATTGTATGTATTCTTCACCATCGTAATCTAAACCAAGCCATCTTAAAGAGGCAATAATTTGTTTTTTAAATTCTTCTTTAGATCGTTCTTTATCTGTATCTTCAATCCTTAAATGAAAAGTTCCATTTTGATTTTTTGAAAATAACCAATTAAATAATGCTGTTCTTACACCACCAATGTGTAACGGTCCAGTAGGAGAGGGAGCAAATCTTGTTGCTACATTTGACATTGAAATTTTTTAAACTATTTTACTAGAAGTTTCTATATAAAGATACTAAAACACCTTGAACTTTGACACGGTCTGGACCAAAAATTTTTGTTTCATAGTTTCTATTGGCACTTTCTAGTGCTACAACTTTTCCTTTTTTTCTAATTCTTTTAAGCATTGCTTCATGGTCATCTATTAAAGCAACTACAATTTTACCATTATCAGCTATATCAGTTCTTTTGATAATTACTGTATCTCCTTCAAATATTCCAGCTTCAATCATAGAGTCACCTTGAACTTTTAATCCAAAATATTCTCCATTTTTTTCTAGATTATTAGGAAGTGGTATTCTTGAAACTTCATTTTGAATAGCTTCAACAGGTGTTCCGGCAGCTATTTTTCCTAAAACTGGAACTTCAAACCCATCTGAAGATTGATTTTGATCATCTAAACCACCTTTAATTACGCTTGGTGAGAAACTATTATAAATATCATTAGCAGATGCAGTTTCAGGGAGTTTTATTACCTCTAAAGCTCTTGCTTTATGAGCAAGTCTTTTAATAAAACCTCTTTCTTCCAAAGCGCTGATTAGTCTATGAATCCCAGATTTTGATTTTAAGTTTAATGATTGTTTCATCTCTTCGTAAGAAGGTGAAACACCTGAACTTCTTAGTTTCTTGTTTATAAACAATAATAAATTTTTTTGTTTTTTAGTAAGCATAAGAACAAATATCGTACAAATAATGTTCTATAAAAGTTCTTTTAAACTAACAATACCAAAAAAAACAAGTAAAATAGGGATTTATTAAGCTATAAAACTGAAAAAATAGAATTTTTGTCTAAATTTTTTAAAAGTGATTCACCAATTAAAAAAGTATTAATTGATGTTTTGCTATTAAGCTCTAACAACTCATCTTTAGTTTTAATTCCACTTTCAGATATCAAAGGACCTTTATGTTTTTTAACAACATTATAAATATCATAGGTTGTATTTATATCAGTTTTAAGTGTCTTTAAATTTCTATTGTTTATTCCGATTAATGCATCTTTAAAATTTAAAGCTTTTTTTGCTTCATCGATTGTATGAACTTCAACAATAACTGACATATTATATCTTAAAGCTTCATGATATAAATCACTTGCAAGATCATCAGAAACTCCTGCCAAAATAATTAAAATAGCATCTGCACCATAACTTTTTGCCAAAGGAATTTGAAATTTATCTATAAAAAAATCTTTGCACAATATAGGTAAATTAATTTTATCTTTTATTTTACTGATATGAATTAAATTTCCTAAAAAATAATCTTCTTCAGTTAAAACTGAAAGGCAAGTTGCTTTATTATTTAAATAAATTTGAGCAATATCTACTGGGTTATAATCTTCTATTATTATACCTGCAGAGGGACTTGCTTTTTTGATTTCAGCGATAATTGAAGTTTTATTATTTTTTAAATTATTTTCAATCTTCTCTTTAAAGTTAATATACTTATTGTTTTTATCAATTAAATCATTCAAAACTTTAATATTTAAAGTTTTTTTAATTTTGTCTAATTTTTCAATTTTTTTTTGAATTATATTTTGAAGTATGTTTTTAGACATTTTGAATTTTTTCTAAATGTAAAAAAGTTTTTCCCGAAAGAATAAATTCTCTTGCATAATGATAAGCTTTAGAAAATTCAAAAAATTTTTCTGCAACTATTAAACCTGCAGCAGCA
>JAYPCR010000050.1:0-4980 GCA_038124805.1 Candidatus Pelagibacteraceae bacterium | reverse complement strand
TTTTGAAAATGACCTTCTTTTTGTCCGCCATCTGTCGGGTACCGAATAAAAGGCCACTCATCACATAATCCTATGCCATGAACCATGCATGAATATCGATTATCATAATACTCTTCAGGTAATTGCCAGCACTTTTCAATAAATTCTCTAAAAGATAGACCAGGTTTAATTAAATTTGCGTTATGATTAATATGTTCTACAGCCATAGAATAGATATGTTTTTGAGTATCATTAAATTTATTTCCAACTACAAAAGCTCTTGATATATCTGCACAATAACCATATGGCCCAACCATATCAGTATCAAAAGATACTATTTCACCATTTTGAATAATTTTATTGCTACATTCTTGCATCCACGGATTAGTTCTGCAGCCTGATGATAAAAGCCTACACTCGATCCATTCACCATAGTTTGCAATGTTATTTTTATGCAAAATAGACCATAATTCGTTTTCTGACATACCTGGCTGAAGCTTTTCTCTCATTTCTTTAATACCTAATTCAGCAACATCAATTGCTGCTCTCAAGCATATGATTTCATCTTCAGATTTAATAAGTCTAGCTTGTTCTAATATTGGTTTTGCATCAATGACTTTAATATTGTTTTGATTTAACGCAGTGACCGCTGGTCCATTCAAAACATCAATAGCAATATTTTTATCTTTAAAATATTTATTTGAAAGATCAACAACTTCATTAACCCATTTATTTAATTCATTTTTTGATTGATCTCCGTTACTAAAATAATCCCAAGTTATTGCTGGTCTGATTTCATCAATTAAATTTAAATGTGATGAAAAATCTTCGCAGTTAAAATATTCATAAAGAATTACAGGACCTTCAACTGGTACAAAACAATATCTTGTTAAATTATGCATATTGTAAACACTCATGTTTGTGGAATCTAAAGCATATCTAACGTTTACAGGATCAAATAGCATACATGCTTGAATATTATTTTTTTTCAATTCATTTTTAATTCTATTTAATCTGTAAAGTCTTAAATTTTCAAAATTGATATCATCTTCTCGAATTCTTTTTTTTGAAATAAAATTAATTTTAGTTTTATAATTAGGTGAAATTTTTCTATTTGATTTCATATTTTATTAATTCTAGTACTTAATCCTAGTTCTTCTTTTTTATTAAAATCATCACTATTTTTATTATACAATTCTTCTATTCTTAAATCATTTGTTGTTATTGTTGGTAGATTATTTTTTTTCATCCCTAAATGTCTTGCATAAACAGCTTTTTTCTTACTGACTTGATGTGGTTGAAAGTCATTGATATCAGCAATAGTTAAGTTACTACCTTTTTGAATATAGCCAGCTTTAATAGCTTCTTTTAATAAATCATTTCCTTTTTGAGTTCTAACTATCGCTGCATTATATCCTTCATCTTCTTCTTTAGGAGATCCACCTCTCCAAGTATCTAACGCTGCAATGTCAGCACTTTCACCAATTGCATCTGGACAAATCTTACATCTAAAATGAACACGCCATGTACTTTCTTCTCCCCAAAAAGAATTATATTCTCGGTCATGTTCTCTACCATCTTTAGTTTTGATATACATTCTGCCAGGATTTCCAAATCCTCTATATCTAAAAGTTTCTAGCTCTTCCTCTTTAACATTAAAACTTTTTATGAAATCTTGTGATTTTGTAAATTCTGTTGAGCCACCACATACCAACGTAAGCAAAAATTTACATTGTTTGTTAACTCTCTCATCTGTTTTTGAAAGTTGTCTTATTGCAGAAATATCGCAAGGTTTGCCAACAAATGCGAAATTTTTCTTAGTATCTAAAGCTTCATTGAATTTACTAAGAGGAGAGGCTGGACCATATCTCGATCTACTTTCGCAGCTTAAAAGCTCTTGTTTTGTATAGCTAAATCTAGGTATGCTTCTCATTGGCTGCTCAGGATCTCCCGCGGTATGTAAGATAAAATCTACTTTTTTGCTCTCTAATAAATATAAAGACAAACCATTTAAAAGACCACCCGTTGAGCTTTGAAACCTAATTTGTTCATCAGTAGACCAAGCATAAAATAAAGAATTATAATATCCCCATAAAGTATCAAATTTTGAATCGTTGCTTACATCTTTTTTAGGTAAACCTTCTACAATTACACCTGGACAGATTTTTTTAACTTTGTCTAAGTCTTCGTCAGACAATTGATTAATTTCTCTTGGTTCTAATCTTCCTTTATCAGTCATTTCAATAGAAATTTTTTCTTTACCAAGAATACTTTGGCAAAGACCACAGCCTATACAAAGACCGTTATTAGTTATATCGGATAAAGTTTTTATGTTTGTCAAATTACTCCTTATAGGATGGATCAATACGATCACATCTTCTTAATAGTGCGGGCCATTCATTAAGACCTGGCGAAAATAGTTCATATTGTTTTTGTGAAAGTTGCCACATTTTTTTTGTACATCTTTCTAGTTTTAAACCAGATCCCTCAGCTTGAACTGCAACTTCACACATTCTTATTGCATAATACATATTCATAAAAGCTTCACCAGCAGTCTCTCCTACAGTTAACAATCCATGATTTTTCATAATCAAAACTTTGTTATCACCCATATTTTTTGCAATTCTTTTTCTTTCATCTTTCTTTAAAGATAATCCTTCCCATTCATGATAACCAACTTTTCCATAGAGCATTGAAGAGTCTTGGACTAAATGAGGAATACCATCTTTAAGTGCTGTAGCTGCTAATGCAGAAGGTGGGTGGGCATGAAAAACAAATTTATTTTTAGGATGATTTAAATGAATTGCACTATGAATAATAAATCCAGCAGTGTTTGATTTCTTTGGACCCTCAATTACATTTCCATCTTTATCTACTTTAATTAAGTTAGATGCTTTAACTTCTTCATAAAGTAAACCCATCTCATGCATAAAAAAATTATGATCAGTACCTGGAGCTCTAGCAGTGATATGATTCCAAACAGTATCATCCCATCCCATCATATGGGTTAATCTAAACATGGCTGCAAGATCAACTCTTACTTTCCAATCAGCTTTGCTTATCTTATTTTTCATTTAAACTCCTTTTGATAATTTTAGTTTATTTTGATTTTCTAGTAATTTAATTACTTTTAAATGATTTGAATTTGCTCCGTATTTTTTTAAAGCTTTAGAATAAATTTTTGTTGTTAAATTGGTTATTGGCAGTTTAATCTTTTTTAAATTAATTATTTCTTTTGCTAATTTTAGATCTTTAAAAGAAAGACCTAGTGAAAAAGAAGGATCGTAAGTACCGTTAATCATATCTGGCCCATATCGAGTTGAAGTGTATCCACCACTTGCACTTTTATCAATAATTTGCAGCATAGTTTTTGGCTTAATGCCCGATTTTACTCCAAGCATAAGAGATTCAGAAAGAGAGAGGTAATTCAAATAACAAAGGCTTACTTGTGCAATTTTTGCAGCATATCCAGCGCCATAAACTCCTAAATAATATAGATTTTTCCCTAAAATTTTAAAAATTAATTGAGTTTTTTTATACAGTTTTTTGCTTCCGCCTATAAAAATAGACAAATCCCCTGTTTTTGCTTTTAAGTTACCACCTGAAATAGGCGCATCGATAAAGTTATTTAATTTATTTCCTAAATTCTTTTTTAAAAGATTAAAACAACTTAAAGAATTAGTAGAACAATCTATCCATATTTTATTCGATAAATTATCTATAATTTTTTTGTTACCAATGGCTATTGATTTAACTTGTTTAGGTCCTGGTAAACATGAAATTAATATATCAGAAAATTTAATAATCTCTTCAAGTGAAGAAGAAGATTTACCTCCAAGAGAATTAAATTCTTTAATAATTTTTTTATTAGTATCAAATCCTTTTAAATTAATTTTTTTTGATTTATTTAAATTTAATGCCATCGGCATTCCCATTTTTCCTAAACCAATAAAACCAATATTCATATCAATCTAACAATCCATCTGCTTCAATATTATTTCTTTCATAGTGAATGGGTAAAACTTTTCCATAAACTTGTTTAGAATGTTCAGGTTTATTCACTCTATAAGGATCTTTGACATAAGTTGGTAAAGCAATATATCTTGATGTTGATCCCTCAATTTTAGTTACTCTATGCATTGAAAATCTTCCTTTAAAAATTTGTAGATCTCCAGGTTGCAAGTCTAAAGATTTTACTTTTTTTCTTTCACCCCTAAGTACATTAGTTACTTCTTGAAAATTTTCATTATTTACACTTCTTAAATCTGGCACATATTCAAACAAGCCTCCTTTGTCTGCTTTTTGAATTAAAACACTAAGTGTAAATTCATTACCATCGAAGTGCCATGGAAAATAATGATCAGTATGCATAACGCTATATGGATTTTTTGCAATTGGATCAGCCCATTTATATAAAGGATATACACCTAAACTATCAGATATAAATTTTAGCATTTCATCACTTGCATACAAAGTATTTAAGTCTGAATTTTCTTCTAAATCATCTGAATTGACATATCCACTTTGTCTTAAAGAAAAAATTCTTTTTGGATGATCTTTTGACAATGTTTCATCATCTTTAGAAAAATATGGATTATGCTTATCATTGGTCCAAAAAATTTTTCCAAGATTTCTCTCTACTTCAGCTTTCATAGAGATTAAGGACTCTTCTTTTACAAATTTAGGTAGAACACAACAACCATCTTTATCTAATAATAATCGATTATGTTCAATTAGCTCTTTATATTTAGTAGTATCTGTTCTGTTAATTGGATACTTATCTAGATCAACTATTTCATTTAAATTTTTCATACATCTCCTTGTTAATTTTTAGAAAAAAAATTGTCTTAGTAACTGTAAAGAGTAGTATGATTGTTATTCTTAATATGATTTTGGCAGTTAATTTTTTTAGATAAGAAATTACAAAGTTTTTTTGAAATTTTATAACCTAATCCTACTCTTGCTAATCTATGATGGTGTGTAACAAGGTTAAGATTCATA
>JAYPCR010000049.1:0-5158 GCA_038124805.1 Candidatus Pelagibacteraceae bacterium | reverse complement strand
GGGCAAGTTAATATTAATCCTTTGAAAATTTTTAACTCACCATTTGCAAATTTAAGATTCCAAAATTTATTTTTATATTCAATTTTTTTAACTTCTGATTGAAAAGAAATATTTATTTTTTTTAAGAGAAATTTGCAAATATCATTATTGCCTTTTACTCCAATAATCTTTTCATGATTTTTTTTTTCTCCTTTTTTTAAATAGATATGTTTACCTACCCATTTTTTTAAGATTTTCTTTTTTATCAAAGTATTAATAAATTTTTTAAATTTTAGATTTTTTGGAGAGATATACTGCATACCATGGTCAAATCCTTGATCGTTATCTAATCTTTTAAATGAAGATCTACCACCTGGTCCTCGAGCTTTATCAAAAACCTCAACTGAGTTTTTTTTACTTAAAAGATTTGCTATTGTTGATCCAGAAATTCCAGATCCGATAATACAATATTGGCTCATTTACCAGCTACAACCATGCCCTCTATCATCATAGTTGGAGAGTTTGTCGAATATTCAAAATCTAGATCATTAGCTAAAGTTATATTTTTAAACATTTCATTAAAATTACCAGCAATAGTGATCTCACTTATAGGATATTTAAATTCACCATTTTCAATTAAATAACCAGCAGCACCAACTGAATAATCTCCAGTTACTAAATTACTACCATGACCAATAGTCTCGGTAATATAAAGGTTTTTTGAACTTAGTTTTAATAAATCTTGAAAACTTATTGTTCCATTTTCAAAATATAAATTAGTCGAACCACTATTCCTTCCATTTGATCTTAAGTTAAGTTTCTTACCATTATAGGTATCAATCAAATAATCTTTTAAAAATCCATTATCGATTAATTTTAATGTTTCTGACTTTACTCCTTCAGAGTCAAATGATTGTGAACCCATACCTTTAATTAAATCAGGTTTATCAAAAATATTTAATGATTTTGAAAAAACCTGTTGTTCAAGTTTATCCTTTAAAAAAGATGTTCCTCTTGCAATTGCTGAAGATGAAATAGCACTTGCAAATGCACTCAAAAAACCTTTGGCAATTCTTTTATCAAAAATTATATTTATTTTTTCGCTACCAATTTTTTGTGGATTAAGTTTTTTTATAGTTTTTTCAGCGCTAATTTTTCCAAGTTCAGATGGCTTTTTTATATCGCTTAAATGGCATTTATTCGTAAACTCATAATCTCTTTCCATATTATTTCCATCTTTTGCAACTGTAACGCATGATGCTGAAAAAGATGAAGTTTTATAGCCACTACAGAACCCAAGTGTGTTAGCTAGAATAAAATTTGATTTATTCTCTGAAAATCCAGACTCTGTATTAATAATTTTTTGATCTTGTGATGCAATATCTTCAAGTTCTTTGAGGTATTCAATTTTTTTACTATTTTCTATATGACTATCATCATATAAACTAAGGTCTTTAGCTTCTTGAGCTAACAAATCTTCATCAGGTAAAGAGTTATATTCATCTTCTGGTGTTATTTTAGTAGTCTCAACACATTTCTCAACTAAGGTTTTTAAATTACTATCTAATAAATTAGATGATGAGATTGAAGATTTTTTTTTATCAATATAAGTTGTAATACTGATTGCTAAACTATCTGATCTATTAGACTCATCTAAGAGCTTGTTTCTAAAACTTACAGTTTCTGAAATTGAATTTGCAACAGTTACACTGGCATTTGTTGCACCAATTTTTTTTGCTAGTTCCAAACAAAATTGTGCTTTTGATTTTAAATACTCTTGATCTTTTACCATGCTTAAAGCTGAGTTCCACCAACGGTCATTTTATCTATCAAAATTGATGGTTGACCAACACCTACAGGTACACCCTGTCCAGCTTTACCACAGGTTCCAATCCCTGGATCTAACATCATATCATTACCAACCATAGATACTTCTTTAAGAATTGATGGGCCATCACCAATTAATGTTGCACCTTTTATCGGTGCACCAATTTTTCCATTATTTATTTCATATGCCTCTGTACAGTTAAAAACAAATTTTCCAGAGGTAATATCTACTTGACCACCTCCAAAACTGACCGCAAATATCCCTTTATCAACAGATTTAATCATTTCATCTTGAGTTTGTTTACCATTTAGCATGATTGTATTTCTCATTCTTGGTAACACAATATGCTTGTAGCTCTCTCTTCTTCCACTACCAGTAGATCTAGTATTCATTAATCTAGCATTTAATCGATCTTGCATAAAATTTTTTAAAATTCCATTTTCTATTAAAACAGTTTTTTCTGTTGGTGTTCCCTCATCATCAATTGTCAAACTTCCTCTTCGATTATGTATTGTGCCGTCATCAATTATTGTAACTCCTTCACTTGCAACTTTTTGGCCCATCAAATTATGAAAAGCAGAAGTTTTTTTTCTATTAAAATCTCCTTCAAGCCCATGTCCTATTGCCTCATGAATTAATATAGCTGGCCAACCTGGCCCTAGAACAACTTTCATTTCTCCAGCTGGAGCAGGTTTGCTATCTAAATTAACTGTTGCTATTCTTAGAGCTTCTTCACATACATGTTTCCAATTATCATTTTTCAAATAATCATCATAGGATTGCCTTCCTCCAATTCCATACACTCCTGTTTCTTTTCTTCCATTTTTCTCAAGCATTACCGAAACATTAAATCTAATTAATGGCCGAATATCTGTTATAGCCTCTCCACCAGATCTAATAATTTCTATTGATTTTTGTTCACCATTAAAACTGGCTGTTACCTGTTTAACAAAATTATCTTTAGATCTTAGATACTCATTTACCTTATTTAATAATTCTATTTTTGAGTTTAATGTTTTTTGATCTATAGGATTAATATCTTGATAATATTTTTCATTTGATTTTGGTATAGCGTGATTGTAGGTACCTTTGGTTGACTTCAAAGTTGATTTGATACTTTCTGCAGATTTTTTTAATGAATCTTTTGAAATTTCGTTAGAATGAGAATATGCAACAACTTCGTTTGTAATACCCCTTAATCCAAAACCTAAATCAGCACTATAACTAGAACTTTTAATTTTATTATCATCAAGAACAATTGACTCTGATTTTGAATCTTCTAAATACAGCTCACCATCATCACAATTTAATAAGGTTTCTGAAATAATTTTTTCAACATCTTTTCTAGATAAATCGCTATTTTCAAAAAAATTTGACATCCATTATAACTAGTTATTTTATTTATATTTTCAATCGTAGTATTTAGCGCATATAAACAGATATATTAATTAATTGAAAATGTTATTAAATAATAATTATGAAAGTTTATTATAATAATTCATGCAAGATCTGTAAGACAGAAATTGATTTATACAAAAAGCAAAAAATAGATGAAATAGAATGGGTGGACATTACAGATGGGTCTTCAGTAACTGCTTATACTGGTAAAAATTCAAAAGCATTACTTAGAAGGTTGCATGTTGAAGAAAACGGTAAAATTATAGGTGGAGCTGAAGCATTTTTAATTTTATGGAAAAACATGCCAAAATACAGATTTTTATATAGGATTTTAAAATTGCCAATAATATTCAGTATATTTAATGCATCTTACGAAATTGTTGCTTATTTTTTGTACTTAAAAAATACAAAACACCTAAAAAAAATTAATTAAGAATAATTAACAATACGTTGCTAAAAAAAGACATTAAAACTAAAAAAAACAAAAAAACTAAAAAATACATTATTGTTATAACTCTATTTCTTTTTCTTCTTAATCTTACAAAAAATTTATCATCAAGATCCGATATATCTCTTTCACCAACTACAGGATAATCATAGGACCATCTCCAAGTTGAATTACCAAATCTTTGGTCAGTCTTATTATAATAATTTATCCATGAAACAGTGTACTTTAAAAGTAAATATAAAATTATAAGTAGAATTAAACTTGAGATCATTTTTTAGATAAATTATAATTTTATATAGTGAAAAAGTTAACATTAATAATCTCTTTTTTTTTTATTTTATTTCCAATTTTAAATAGCTCTTCCAATGAAAATCGAAATTTAGACAAACTTTTTCAAGAACTCTCTAAAACTGATAATGTAGATGAAGCAGATAAGTTAGAGAAAGAAATATGGGCTATATGGAATTGGCATCCAGATGATTATCAATTAACAGCAAAATTAGAACTTGGAACTCGTCTTATGTATGACGGAGATTATGATTATGCTTTAAAAGTTTTTAATAATGTAATTGTAACAGATCCAAAATGGTCAGAAGCATGGAATAAAAGAGCTACTCTATTTTTTTTTATGAAAAATTTTCAAGACTCTCTAAAAGATATTGAGGTAGTTTTGAATTTGGAACCTAGACATTTTGGTGCGCTATCTGGGCAAGCTCAAATATTTATCGAATTAAAAGAATTTGAAAGAGCGTTAGACAGTCTTAAAAAAGCTAGAAAAATTCATCCAATAATAAGAGGAAATAAACTAATTCCTGAATTAGAAGAAATAATCAAAAACCAAACTATTTGATTTAATCAGCTTTCGATCTCTTTCTTGCAATAAGCTGAGTTAATGAGTCCACCATCGTATCTGAGGCTTTAAAAATTTCATTATTTTTAAACTCATGAGAAATATTTTTTTCTGGATTAGTTTTATCTTCAATAACTATTCCTTCATCTGGTGAATTATTTTTTATATAAATAAGTAATAACCAATCTTCATCCGCCGACTCATCCCATTTTACAAAAATTTCTCCAGTCTCAAATCTTCTATCAATACATCTCAATATTGACATGTGCCTTGTGATATGTCTTTTGTTTAATTGAAAAACTAAACTACTTGCACTTCTATAAAAGCTTTCAAGTGCAAATTCTATTTTTTGTCTGGCGATTGTATATTCTTTTTCTTTTCTTAATAATGTTTCTCTATCTTCATCACCTCGAATTTTAACCCCTAATGCCTCTACCCTTTCTCTAATTTTTTGATCTCTAATTATTCTATATTTCTCTTTTAATTTCTCGATTCTTTGTTGAAGGCCTGCATAATCATCTCTTTTTTCTTGTAATGATATTTTTTCTAATTTTTCTAGCTCTTTAACTTCTCTGATCCTAAATTTTTCTATTTGCTTATCTAATTTAAGTTGCTGTAAAAATTGTTTTTGCTTTTCAGCTTGTTCAATTCTTAA
>JAYPCR010000048.1:0-5167 GCA_038124805.1 Candidatus Pelagibacteraceae bacterium | reverse complement strand
CAGCTTAAAAATGAATTTCCTAATAAAAATAATTTAGAAATTTTATCTTTAACTACTGGAAAAATGTTTTGGCCTATTCTTTATACGGTTCTTACAACTATTTTTGCTTTTTTATCTTTAATTTTTAGTGGAATTAAACCTATCATTGATTTTGGTTGGATGATGACTTTTGGTTTAATTACCTCATTTATGATAACTTTTACTTTACTACCTACTCTTTTAAATTTTACTCCTAGTAAAAATATATCTATAAAAAAAGAAGAAGGTTCAAAAATTACTTCCTTTTTTTCAAGTTTTTCTAAACATAATAAAAATATAATTTTAATTACAACTGCTTTAATAATTATATCGAGTGTAATTGGAATTAGTCGACTTGAAGTAGAAAATAGTTTTATAAATTATTTTAATAAGAATACTGAAATTTATAAAGGGATGAAACTCATCGATGAAGAACTGGGTGGCACTACTCCTTTGGAAGTTATTTTAAAATTCCCTAAAAAAGAAAAAATTAAATCAGAAAGTGATGATGAATTTGATGAATGGGAAGACGATGAAAAAAGCAATGATGAAAAATATTGGTTTACAAAAGATAAGATAGATAAAATAGCAACTATTCACAATTATCTAGATAGTTTGCCAGAAATTGGAAAAGTATTATCTTTTTCTTCAATTATTGATGTTGCCACTCAATTAAATAATAATAAACCATTAGGTACTTTAGAGATGGGAGTGCTTTACTCTAAAATCCCTCAAAGTATCAAATCTGAAATAATTGATCCTTACATTTCAATTAAAGATAATGAAGCTAGAATTAATTTGAGGATAATTGACTCACAAGAAAATCTACGAAGAAATGATTTGATAAAAAAAATCAATTATGATTTAAAAAATAAATTTAATTTAGATGAAAGTGAATATAAATTAGCTGGTGTTTTAATTCTTTTTAACAATTTACTTCAAAGTTTATTTAAATCTCAAATTTTAACTTTAGGGTTAGTAATGATTGGTATTTTTGGAATGTTTATTGTTTTATTTAGAAATATTAAACTTTCTTTAATTGGTGTTGTGCCAAACTTTATTGCAGCATTTTTTATACTTGGGATAATTGGTTTACTCGGAATACCATTAGATATGATGACAATCACCATTGCCGCTATAACTATAGGAATAGCTGTAGATAATAGTATCCACTATATTTATAGATTTAAAGAAGAGTTCAATAAAATTAAAAATTATGAAAAAACAATGGATGAGTGTCATTCTACTGTAGGAGTTGCTATATTAAACACTTCAATTACAATTGTATTTGGTTTTTCAATTTTAGTTTTATCAAAATTTATACCTACAATTTATTTTGGGTTATTTACTGGTTTAGCTATGTTGTTAGCAATGATTTCGGTGTTAACTTTACTTCCTTCATTAATTTTAATTTTTAAACCTTTTGGAAAATAAAATTAATGCTTGATGCAATTAAAGATTTTTTTTCAGAAACATCAATTATAGATATTTTATATTTAATTATTACTATTTTATCTTTGATTAAATGCTCTAAAAAAGGGTTCGTCTTAAGTTTGCTTGCAATGGCTAAATGGTTATTAGCTTATATTATTACATTAATATTATTCCCAAGAGTTAAACCTTACCTTAAAGGTATAATTGATAATGAGTATGTTCTTGATGTTGGATTAGGAATTTCAATTTTTGTAGTGGTGATTTTCTTAATACTAATGATTAATAAAGGAATTAGTAAAGCAGTTAGCTATTCTGGTCTTGGTAGTTTGGATACTGTGTTTGGATTCTTTTTTGGATTTATTAGAGCATATATAATTTCAGTATGCTTATTCTCAGGTATTCATATTGTATATAACTCTGATAAATGGCCAATAAATTTAGATAAATCATACACCTTTCCATACTTAGAAAAAGGTAGTAATTATCTCATAAAAGAATTTCCTAATGAAAAAACATATCAAGATTCTAAAGAAAAAATTCAAGAGCTTTGATCCAAAATTAAAAGAAGAGTGTGGAGTTTTCGGTATAAGTAATGTGGCTGATGCCTCTGCTTTAGTTGCTTTAGGCCTACATGCACTACAACACAGAGGACAAGAAGGTTGTGGAATAGTTACTTTTGATGGAAAACAATATTATTCAGAGAAAAGATTTGGCTTAGTTGGTGATAATTTTAATAAAGAAAAAGTGCTTAATAACCTTCAAGGAAACTATGCTATTGGTCATAATAGATACAGTACTACAGGAAGTAATACTTTAAGAAATATTCAGCCATTTTTTGCAGATACTAATGCAGGAGGAATTGGGGTTGCGCACAATGGTAATCTAACTAATTCAATTACTTTAAGAAATAAATTAGTTCAAGATGGTGCAATTTTTCATACTACTTCTGATACTGAAACAATTGTTCAGTTAATAGCTAAATCTAAAAGAGCTAAAACAATTGATAAAATTGTTGATGCAATATTTCAAATTCAAGGTGGCTATGCTTTGGTAATGCTTACTCAAACTTCATTAATAGGTGTAAGAGATCCTTTTGGAATTAGACCACTAGTCATTGGTAAATTAAAAAATAGTTATGTACTTGCATCTGAAACTTGTGCTCTTGATATTATTGGTGCAAAATTTATTAGAGAAGTTGAAAATGGAGAAATAGTTTTAATAGAGGATGATAAACTAACTAGCATCAAGCCCTTCCCTCCTAAAAAAGTAAGACCATGCGTATTCGAGTACATTTATTTTTCAAGACCAGATAGTATTTTAGATGGCAAAACAGCCTATGAGCACAGAAAAAATCTAGGAATAGAACTTGCTAAAGAAAATGATATTGAGGCTGATATAATTGTACCTGTACCAGACTCTGGAAACGCTGCAGCTCTAGGGTTTGCACAACAACTTGGTAAAAAATTTGAATTAGGTTTAATTCGAAACCATTATGTCGGTAGAACTTTCATAGAACCTAGTCAAAAAATTAGAAGTCTTGGTGTTAAATTAAAACTTAATGCAAATAAAACTGCAATTAAAGATAAAGTAATAATTTTAATTGATGACTCATTAGTTAGAGGAACAACTTCGCACAAAATTGTAAAAATGCTTTATGATGCAGGTGCTAAAGAAGTTCATGTTAAAATTGCTTGTCCAGAAATAAGATATCCTGACTTTTATGGGGTTGATACTCCAACTAAAAAAGAGCTTCTAGCAGCTAATAAAAATAATGATGAAATCTGCGAATTTATTGGAGCAAAATCTCTTAAATTTTTATCAATTGATGGATTGTACAGAGCTATTGGATTTAAAAATAGAAATAACAACTATCCACAATTAACAGATCACTATTTTACTGGAGACTATCCAGTAAAACCAATTGACGAACTTGGTGACAGTAAAGTAACTCAGTTATCACTATTAAGCTCAGCATCAAATAATTAAATATGAAGACAGTAAATTTTACACAAATGAAAGATGGCACCAAAGATGAATATTTATTATTAGATAAATACGAACAAGAATATGTAAATGGAACAGCTGATAGAATTTTAAATTTTATGAAAGGTCTTACGTCTACCCTTGAAGGTTATAAAATTACAAGACTAGAACACTCGCTTCAAACAGCAACTAGAGCTTTAAAAGATGGTGCTGATGAAGAAATGATAGTAGCGGCACTACTTCATGATATCGGAGATGAACTAGCTCCAATGAATCACTCAGAATATGCTGCAGCAGTATTAAAACCTTATGTTAGTGAAAAAACTCATTGGATTGTAGAAAAACATGGAGAGTTTCAAATGTATTATTATGCCCATCATCTTGGAAAAAACAAAAATCAAAGAGAAAAGTACAAAGATCACAAATATTATCAAGATGCTGTGGATTTTTGTGAAAAATGGGATCAAGCTTCATTTGATCCAAATTATGACAGTTTACCTTTAGAAAAATTTGCACCGATGGTTAAAAATATTTTTTCTAGAAAACCTTATTCTTTACTTAACAACAACTAATAAATTAAAAATTTATTGATGATAAATAAAAAAGAACAAATAATCGATTATTTTAAATCAGGAATAAGAGAAAAGAAAAAATTTAAAATTGGTATAGAACATGAAAAATTTTTATTTGATTTAAATAGTAATCAAAGAATTGATTATTCAAAAATTAAGGAAATGTTTTCTGCTTTAGCAGAATTTGGTTGGAAACCAATTTATGAAAAAGATAATATCATTGGACTTAATAAAGGTGGAAAAAATATAACACTTGAACCTGGCAACCAGATTGAACTTTCTGGTGACCAGCTTAACAATATTCATGAAGCATGTGCTGAGTCACAAGATTATCTATTTGAATTAAGACAAGTTACTAAAAAATTAAATATTAAAATTGTCAGTGCTGGCTTTGATCCTATTTCTAAATTAGAAGAAATTCCAAACAACCCAAAACAAAGGTATGAACTAATGACTAAAGATATGCCTAAGGGTGGTCAATTAAGTTTAGATATGATGTACAGAACATGCGGCACACAATTGAATGTAGATTATGACTCAGAGGATGATTTTGTTAAAAAGTTTAAAGTTGTTAATTCTATTGTGCCAATTTCAATTGCATTATTTGCAAACTCGTCAATAGTTGAAAAGAAAAATAGCAATTATTTATCTTATCGTTCAAAAGTTTGGCAAAATACTTCTAGAGGAGGATTGCCAAAAGTTTTTTTTGAAAATTTAAATTTTGAAAAATATGCAGATTTTATAATAGACTTTCCAATACTATTTATTGAAAATGATAAAAAATATCTTTCAGGGCAAAAATATACCTTTAAAGATTTTATGGATGGGAAAATTAATGAAATTGGCAATAGATTGCCGACAGAAAATGATTTAACTACTCACCTATCAACAATATTTACCGAAAATAGATTAAAAAAATATATAGAGTTAAGATCTATGGATGCATGTGGGTGGGACTGCTTATGTTCAGGACCAGCTTACAATGTTGGAATACTATACGGAAACTTAGATGAAGCTTATGAATTAATATCTAAATGGGAAATGGATAAAATTATAAATGCTTATTTAGAAGCTCCCAAAAAAGGTTTCAATACGCAGTTAATGGGTAAAGACCTTTTATATTGGTCACAAATTCTTTTAAATATATCAAAAAAAGGATT
>JAYPCR010000047.1:0-5192 GCA_038124805.1 Candidatus Pelagibacteraceae bacterium | reverse complement strand
AATTAAGTATAAATAAATTGCATAAAATAAAGCTGATCTAAAAATTACATTTATCTTAAAAACTGCAATGATTGCTAAAGAATGCTTTACTAAATTTAGAAAATTCATTTTCGAAGGCCCAAAATATCTTGTTCCTCTTATAGATGGAGATGCTTTTCTATTTTTTTCAACTTTAGTTAGAGCACCTGAAAAACTACTCCAAGTTGCTTTATCATTAATCATTTTTTCAACTGTTGATTTTGGTAAACATGTAAAGTTACCAAACTTAATTGATTGTCCTGTAAAAGTATAAGTAATGATCTTATGAATATTATAACTTAATTTAAATATTAAGTTTTCTGATCTTTTAACTCTTTCTCCAACAATAGTTTTATCTGGACTATAATTTGCTTCTTCTAAAAAAAATTTAATTTCTTCAGGTCGATCTTCACCATCTCCATCCATAGGAATTACATAATCAAATTCTTCATTTTCATAAATATATTTTAATCCTGTGGCTATACATCGAGCATGACCTCTATTCTCTTTCATATTCATAACTCTTACTGATTTTAAATTATCTAAATTTTGAATATTAAGAGATTGTGCTTCAGTTGAAGCGTCGTTAATAACAATAATTGAGAATTCAAAATCTAAACCTTTAACATTAATATTGATTTCATCAATTAACTTTGAAACAGATTGCCAATCATTATAAATAGGAACAAGTATTATAATTTTTTTCATATTTATTTATTTGCAACACAAATTCTATCAATACATAAATAGTTTTGATAACTTTTAATTTTCTTTTCATCAATAAAACCTTCCCAAACAGGTCTTGATTTTAGATGATAAGATAAATTTCCTGCATACCATTCATCACCAAAAACTGCAGTGATTGGAGTATCAAATTGATAATCCCAAGCATACTGAACTTTTTGAGCAATTTCTTTACCTGGGTAATCAGTTCGTTTATCTGTTTTTGAAATTGAAATATATGAATAGAGAATTGGTGATAAGAAAAATAAAATTACAAATCCATAAAGAAATGAATTTAATTTTTTTAAATTAATCTGAGATTGTAAGATATAAACAAATAAAGTTCCAAAAAATAAATAAAATGGTGTCATCCACATTGTTCTAATTTTTGATCCAGTAATAACCGAAGTGATTGCCATCAATAAAATTGGCAAAATATTAATAAAAATTAAAAAAACTAACTTTTTATCTTTTAAATTTAATTTAAATTTTATTTTTTTAACTAGTAACCAAACTAATATAAAAAATGGAATTAAAAGACCAATTTGTTTTAAAATAAAGAGTATTGGAAACTTTATATGATCAATAATACTAGATTGTTCTAAACCAGTTCGAGCTAATCCATATTTTATGGTTATAAAATCATTATTCATCAACCATATAAAATGAGGAATAAGTACAATAATAAAAACTTCAGAAATTATCAGATATTTAAAATCAAATTTTTTCTCTTTTTTAAAAAAAATTAGATAAACAAAAAGTAATTTTATTGAAATTAAAAGATAGAAAAAAAGATATTTAGATAAAAAACCTATTGCAGCAAATAATCCAATTAAACAACAGTCCAAGAAACTAATTTCTTTATCATTTAATATTTTCCAGGAAAAATAAGCAGTTAAAGACCAAAATGGTAACTGACAAACATTAACGTTGAACTCAGGTGTTGTGAAATTATAAAAAAATATGCTTTCTAGTAATAATACAGAAATTAAACTTAAAATTTTATTATTAAAAATTTCATTCGATAATTTAAATACATAATAAAAAGCAACCACTACAAAAATTTGACTTAACAAATAATAAGCCCAATCTTGTGGTCCAAAAATTTGATAAAAAATTTCTGGAAAAAATGCACTCATAGGTGGATGTTTGTTAAATCCCCAATCTAAATTACTTCCCCAGGCTAAAGCCTCTATTGTATCGAGTGGTAAATTTTTATTTGTTAAGGAAGGAACTAAAGTCCAAATGATTAAATGTGCTAAAACGAAAATATAAAATACATTATTTATATTTCGCGTATAACCTGTCATTTATAAATATTTACAGTAATTTACCCTGCTTGACACCAATATTTTGCTGAATATACTGCCGTGATTCAAAATTAGCTTATGGCAAAGACTACTAAACAAAAGAAAAAAGTTTCAACACCTAAAACTAAATCAGCTGCTAAACCAAAAAAAGAAGCGGTGAAAGCACCTATTAAAATTTCTAAAAATTATATTCCTAAAGAAACTGAAAAATATATGTGTGAGAAACACCAAGTTTATTTCAGAATGAAATTAAATGAATGGCGAAAAGAATTAATCAAAGCAAACAATGAAGCTTTATACAATGGTAGTTTAGATGATAACAGTATTTCAGCAGATATTGTTGACCAAGCAAGTTCATACATTGATAAAAATGTTGAAATGAAAGCAATCAATAGACAAATAAAATTAATTTCTAAAATTGATCAAGCTTTAAAAAGAATTAAAGATGGTACTTATGGTTTCTGTGCAGAAACTGCTGAACCCATTGGTTTAAAAAGATTAATGGCTAGACCTGTTGCTGAACTTTGTATAGCCGCTCAAGAAAAACACGAAAAAGACGAAAAAGTTTACGCTGACGACTAAGCTTTAGGGACTACTTGTCCTGTTTTCATAAAATCATATCCTTTAATTACTGCATCTCTCTCAGAAATTATTGAATACCATTTTGCTAAGTGTTTAAAGTTTTTAAGTCCAATATCATGCCATTCATGTCTTGCAATCCAAGGCCACGTTGCAATATCAGCGATTGTATATTTTTCTCCTGCAAGATACTTTGATTGAGCTAGTCGATTATCTAGATCTTCATATATTTTTTTTGTAATTTTAAAATAACGTTCTTCACCAAATTCACTTTTACCAGGATTGTAATGGTGAAATTGGTGATGTTGACCAATCATTGGGCCAACTAATCCCATCTGTGCCATTAACCATTGATTAATTTTAAGTCTATTATCTTGATCATAAAACTTATTACTCTTTTCTCCAAGATACATAAGAATTGCCCCAGACTCAAAAATCGTCTCATTATTTTCATGATCAGTTATTACTGGTATTTTACCAAATGGACTAATTTTGATAAACTCTGGATTAAGTTGTTCGTTCTTAGATAAATCTATTTTTGTGACTTTGTACTCAAAACCAATTTCTTCGAGCATAATCCCAATTTTTTTACCATTAGGAGTATCTGCTGAAAATAATTCAATCACTTTTTAACACCCAATCTTTCTTGTGCTGCTTTTGAGGTTGTTGTGAATTCAAATCTTAATTTTTCATCTGGACGAGCATATTTAAAACACCCTCTTGCTGCTAATGCTCCTTCATGAAAACCGGACAAAATTAATTTTAATTTTCCAGGATAAGAACAAATATCTCCTATTGCAAAAATCCCAGGTAAATTTGTTTCAAAGTTTTCTGTGTTAACTTGAATAGTTTTTTTATCTAAGTTCAATCCCCAATTTAAAATTGGGCCAAGTTGCATGATTAAACCAAAAAAACCTAAAACATAATCTGACTTTATTTCTTTAGTCGACTCGTCATCATGTTTAATAGTAACAGACTCAATCTTTTGATCTCCTTTAATAGAACTTAATTGAAATTTTGTATAAAGACTTAACTTACCTTCACTTTGAAGTTGTTTAACTTTATCAACACTTGCTTGAGCACCACTAAACTCATCTCTTCGGTGAACTAAATTGATTTTGCTGTTGTTAGATAACTCTATCGCCCAATCTAAAGCTGAGTCTCCTCCACCAAAAATAGTTATAACTTTATCTTTAAAAATACTTTTATCTTTTATGGAATAAAACACTGAAGTATTTTCAAATTTTTCAGCTTCTTTAACTGGAAACTTTCTAGGTTCAAAAGAACCAACTCCTCCAGCAATAATAATGCTAGCTACAGTAAACTCTTTGCCATTATTTGTTTTAACATACCAATTGTTTTCAATTTTTTTAACTTCTTCCACTCTTTCATTTAAATGAAATTTAATATTAAAAGGTTTTATTTGTTGTAAAAGATTATTTGTTAATTCTTCACCAGTACATTCTGGTACAGCAGGAATGTCATAGATTGGTTTATCTGGATAAAGTTCAATACATTGTCCACCAACCTTATCTAAGTTATCTACGATTTCACATTTTAAACCAATGATACCTAATTGATGTGCACAAAATAAACCTGTTGGTCCTGCACCAATGATTAATACATCTGTCTTGTTCATTTATCCTTGTTTAGATGGAATGTTTACTTCTAAACCATCTAATTCATCTGAAACTATTAGCTGACAACTCAATCTACTATTTTGTTTTGGTTCAAAAGCCATATCAAGCATGTCTTCTTCGCCATCTTCTTTTTGAGGAAGCTTGTCGAACCACTCTTCATTGACGTAAACATGGCAAGTGGCACAAGCCATACCACCACCACAATCTGCATCAATTCCTGGGATATCATTTTGAACAGCACCCTCCATAACGCTTAGTCCATTTTGAACATCAACTGTGTGAGTTTTATTATCGTGCGTATGGTAAGTAATTTTTGCCATAAATTATATATAGGGACTTAAAAAAATAGGGCAAGTATGTAAAAACATACCTGCCCTATTAAACTTTTAGTTAGTAAAGCTTATTACTTAGCTCTACCAGGTTGGCTCATAGCTGCTGCCCAAATGATTAGACCGAAAGCGATCTTGTTCAAGAAGTCAGCTGCGTTGTAAATCACGTTTAGTGAGCTAGCGTCTACTCCACCTGTTAGGTAACCAAAAATGTAACCTAATGGGTAAATAGCCCAACCTACTGTAACGATCATTCTCATTGCACCGAAAGCTGTAACAAGTGCTTTGTTTCCGCTTTTCGCTGCTCTTTTGCCTGCCTCACCTGAGAATACTTCATAAAGAATGTATACCCAACCTGCCATACCGATAATGAAACCAAGTGTAGCGTTGATGTATCCAGCTTCTCCTAAGTATCCACCGACTAACATTACTAATGTTCCTAACATCAATCTCCAGAAAATTCCTGAATCTGATTTGTTTACTGCTGATAGAACAAAATAGAATTCTAACATCAATAATGGAACTGTAATTAACCAGTCAATATATCTGTAAACTGTTGGTGACTCACCAGTCATGATCCATACTTCTCTCAT
>JAYPCR010000046.1:0-5206 GCA_038124805.1 Candidatus Pelagibacteraceae bacterium | reverse complement strand
CGGTTTTCTAAACCGAGGGTCGTAGGTTCGAATCCTTCAGGGCGCGCCAAATTTAATGTTTTTTTTCCTTGAACAGTTTTTTTTAAAATGTTTTAATTATCATTATTCAAAAGTAATTTTGAATTATTTGTTAACAAATAAATATAACTAAGAGGAAGAATAATGTTTAAATTATTAAAACAATTGACTTCTTTAGTAGCTATGGTTGCTGTGTTGTTTACTTTTTCAACAGGTGCTATGGCAGCTAAAAAATCAAAAACACTTAAAAATACTCAAAAGACGGGTTTTGTAAGATGTGGAGTATCTCAAGGTCTTCCAGGATTTTCAAATGCTGATGCTGCTGGAAATTGGACTGGTGTTGACGTTGATGTATGTAGAGCTGTTGCTGCAGCAGTACTAGGTGATGCAAACAAAGTTAAGTTTACACCATTAAGTGCTAAAGAAAGATTTACAGCTTTAACTTCTGGTGAGATTGATATCTTATCAAGAAACACAACTTGGACTTTATCTAGAGATGCTGACATTGGACTTACTTTCGTAGGAGTTAACTTCTATGATGGTCAAGGTTTCATGGTTAGAAAAAGCTCAGGAATAACTTCAACAAGCCAATTTAAAAATGGTATTTCAGCTTGTACAAACATTGGTACAACAACTGAGTTAAACATGAGAGACTTCTTTAATTCAAAAGGAATTTCTTATGAGCCAGTTGCTTTTGAAAAAGCTGACGAAGTTGTTGCAGCTTATGACTCTGGAAGATGTGATACTTACACAACTGATAAATCTGGTTTAGCTGCTCAAAGAACAAAAATGAGCAATCCAGATGAACACATTGTGTTACCTGAAACAATTTCTAAAGAGCCACTAGGTCCAGTAGTAAGACAAGGTGATGCTGTTTGGGAAGACATTGTTAGATGGTCTCTAAACACTATGATCGAAGCAGAAGAGTATGGTATCAATTCTGCTAACGCTGACATGATGAAAACTTCAGAAAATCCACAAATCAAAAGATTAGTTGGATCTGAAGGAGAATTAGGTGCAGCATTAGGTCTAGACAATGACTGGAGTTTAAGAATTATCAAGCAAGTTGGTAACTATGGTGAAAGTTATAAGAGAAATATAGCTGACACTGGAATTTTACCAGACAGAGGTCCAAACAATATTTGGACTCAAGGTGGATTATTATATACACCACCAGCAAGATAATTGCTTAATTTAATCAATTTAAAAAGGGCTAGATTTTTCTAGCCCTTTTTTTTATATATCTATAGTGAACTTAAAATTAAAAAATTTATTACCTCAATTTTTAACTATACTAGTTGTAGTTTTAGTATTTGGTTTTTTTTCACATAACGCTCAAGTCAATATGGAGAATAGAGGTATTGATTTTGGTTTTGGTTTTTTATCTCAAGAAGCCTCTTTTGATGTTCAATTTTCATTAATTGAATATGATGGTTCTCATTCTTATTTTAGAGCTTATTTAGTAGGTTTACTTAATACAATTTTAGTTTCGGTTATTGGAATAATTTTTGCAACTATTCTTGGAATTATAATTGGTGTGGCTAGACTTTCACCAAATTATTTAATCAGTAAATTTTCTGCTTTTTATGTGGAGTTTTTTAGAAACATACCTTTATTGCTACAAATATTTTTTTGGTACTTTGCTGCATTAAGAGCTTTGCCATTACCTCAAGATGCTGAACGAATGGTTGGAAATATGTATCTAACTATAAAAGGCTTATTTATCCCGACTTTTGTATGGGAAAATTTTAATATATTCTTTTATTCAATTATCGCTTCAATTATTGCTATAATTGTAATTAAAATTCAGGCAAAAAAAATTCAAGAAACCCAAGGTAAACAACTACCGGTATTATTTATTTCGCTGGGCTTATTATTAGTTTTTCCTTTATTAAGTTTTTTAATAGGTGGTGTAACTGCAACACTTGAGACACCTAAATTAGTTCAACTTGCCGAAACATCTTTTAGGTTTGATGGTGGAATAAAATTACCTCCTGAACTTATTGCTTTAACATTAGCTCTTTCACTATATACAGCGACTTTTATAGCTGAAAATGTCAGAGCAGGTATTCAAGGTGTAGGTAAAGGTCAAAAAGAGGCTGCAGCATCAATTGGTTTAACACCCAATCAAGTTCTTAAGCTTGTTGTTATGCCTCAAGCTTTAAGAATAATTATACCTCCAACAACCAATCAATATTTGAATTTAACTAAAAATTCCTCTCTTGCCGCTGCAATTGCATACCCAGATTTAGTTTTAGTCTTTGCAGGAACAGCTCTAATGCAAACAGGAAAAGCTATTGAAATTGTGTTTATGACTATGTTTACTTATCTAACCTTAAGTATAGCCATATCTATTTTAATGAATTGGTATAACAAAAAAATTGCTATTGTAGAAAAATAAAATGTCTAGTTTAAATTTCTTAAAACCTAACAAATCTAACTTAAATACATTTTTATTTATAGGCAGTTTATTAATTTTAATCAGTTTTTTAGATGTTTTTTTAAACTCTTTTTTTAAAATTAATTTTACAAATTTTCTGCCAAATAAGATTAACTTTGTATTACCATTAATTATTGGTTTTATAGGATTATATTTTATTAGAATAGAAAAAAGTGGTTATAATTTTTTAGACTCGCTTAATAAAAATATTAATACAAATAATTTTAATGCAATACTTTCATTGTTAATTATTTTTATAATTATCAAATCACTACCTTCATTATTGAGTTGGTTTTTAATTGATGCAAATTTTTCTGGGGATACAAAAGATGTTTGTACAAGTGGTGGTGCTTGTTGGACTTATATTAAGATTTGGTTTAATCGATTTATGTATGGAATGTATCCTAATGCAGAGCAATGGAGAATTAACCTTTCATTTATCTCTTTAGCATTGCTTGGTTCAGTAGGGTATTTTGCTACAGAAAAATATAAAAAATATTTAACTTTATATTATGTTGTCATTTATCCATTTATAGCATTTCTATTTATTTTCTTTTTTATATCTGGAGGACCAGTATTTTTTGATTTTTCTTATGGAATTATTGCTGCAATAATTTCTGTAATAGTTGGATTCTTTATACCTGGAAGATTTAAATTTTATTATTTTATCATTGTTCCAATCACACTTTATTTTTCTTTAAAATATTTTATTTTTTATGACGAATTAATTGAACTTGGTAAATTAGAAGGATTAAATTGGGTAGAGACTGGTGCCTGGGGTGGTTTGTCTCTTACTTTTATTATATCTTTTTTCTGTTTAATTTTTTGCTTTCCAATAGGAATGGCGTTTGCACTAGGAAGAAGATCTGATTTTCCTTTAATTAGATATATTTCAATTGGATTTATAGAATTTTGGAGAGGTGTTCCGTTAATAACTGTTTTATTTATGTCTGCAGTAATGTTCCCAATGTTTTTACCTCAGGATTTATTTATTGATAAATTAGTAAGAGCAATTATTGCAATATCTTTATTTGAAGCTGCATATGTAGCAGAGGTAATTAGAGGAGGATTGCAAGCTTTACCTAGAGGTCAATATGAGGCTGCAAAATCTTTAGGAATGGGTTATTGGAAAATGCATATTTTTGTAATTTTACCTCAAGCACTAAAATTAGTTATTCCTGGTATTGCAAATACTTTTTTAGCATTAGTTAAAGATACACCTTTAATTTTTGTTGTCGGCTTACTTGAATTAGTTGGAATGTTAAATTTAGCAAAAACAAATCCTGAGTGGCTTGGATTTGCAATGGAAGGATATGTTTTTGCAGCAATAATTTTCTGGATTATTTGTTATGCAATGAGTAAATATAGTTATAATTTAGAACAAAAATATAAAACAGATCGATAAAAATGTCAGAAAGTATAATTCAAATTAAAAACGTAAATAAGTGGTACGGTGATTTTCAAGTTTTAAAAGACATTAATTTAGAAGTAAAACCAAAAGAAAAAATTGTAGTTTGTGGACCATCTGGATCTGGTAAATCAACTTTAATTAGATGTATAAACAGATTAGAGGAACATCAACAAGGAGATATTATTGTTGATGGAAACACTTTAAGTGAAGATACAAAAAATATTGAGCAAATAAGAGCAGAAGTTGGTATGGTGTTTCAGCAATTTAATTTATTTCCTCATTTATCAATTTTAGACAATTGCACTTTGGCACCTATTTGGGTTAAAAAAATGCCAAAAAAAGAAGCTGAGGAACTTGCATTAGAACATTTAGAAAAAGTACAAATATTAGATCAGGCAAAAAAATATCCAGGACAATTATCTGGAGGTCAACAGCAAAGGGTAGCTATCGCAAGAGCACTATGTATGAAACCAAAAATAATGTTATTTGATGAACCTACTTCAGCTTTAGACCCTGAAATGATCAAAGAAGTATTAGATGTAATGGTTAATCTAGCAAAACAAGGTATGACCATGATCGTTGTCACTCATGAGATGGGTTTTGCTAAAGAAGTTGCTGATAAAATGATATTTATGGATGAAGGAATGATAGTAGAAAAGGCTGATACTAAAGAATTCTTTGCAAATCCTAAGAGTGATCGAACTAAGCTATTTTTAAGCCAAATTTTATAACAATTTTTGTTAAATATTAGATAAAATTTATTAACTAGTTAATAATATTTTATTTGAATCAATTGCTTGACAAGATTTCTTATTTATTAATTTTTTTTAAAAAAAAAAAATTTTTTTATTGATCTTATTTAAATAAATTAGTTCAATAAGTTTTAAAATAATTAAGAGGGGTCTTAATGGAAGATAATTTCAACAAGCATTTGGGTAATAAGCTCAAACTTAGAAGATTAGCGCTAGGTTTAACCCAAACAAAAGTCGCAAAAGCTATAAACGTAACATTTCAACAAATTCAAAAATATGAAAAAGGAACTAATGGCGTAAGTTCAATTAGATTATTACAATTATCAAATTATCTGAAAGTGCCAATTAATTATTTCTTCGAAGATTTTTCAGAATATTTAATAAATTTAGAAAAATCTCAAGAAGGTCATATGAATGTTAATTATAATTTTTTAGTTAAACTTTATTCTGAATTAAATTCAGATCAAAAATTAAAATTTAATAAATCTATTCAAGTTTCAGCTACAGGAATTTCAAAAGTCGGATAATTTTTGGCTCCTCGGGCAGGACTCGAACCTGCGACCAATTGATTAACAGTCAACTGCT
>JAYPCR010000045.1:0-5211 GCA_038124805.1 Candidatus Pelagibacteraceae bacterium | reverse complement strand
TTATCCATTTAATACTTTAGTTTCAAATTCCATTAATAAACTTTCTTCATCTAAATTATATTTTTTACAATCATCTATTTTTTTTAAAAAATAACTATATAGATTAGAAAAATTATTATTCCTAAAGAAAAGTTCAATGAAGTCATAAAGCATATATTTTACAAGATTGTCTTTTTTATAGTAATTTTGTTCAATTATTAATGTTAAAAATTCTTTTAAAGTCATTTTAGTTAAATCAACTTCATAATTCTCAGAAAATTTAAGCAAATTTAAAAAACTACCAGGTGTTAAATAATGATGTATTAAATCTTCATTTATTTTATTTAATATATTTTCTCCAATAATAGAGTTGGTTATTTTAAGACTTTGTTCATGAGTTAAAGAAATTTTAAAATTTAGACATCTAGATGATAGAGTTGGTAATATTTTTTTATTATTATGAATTAAAATAAAATGAACATTTTTATTAGGCTCTTCTAGAATTTTTAATAGAGCATTTACTGAATTTTTATTTAAAAATTCTATATTATCTATCAATACAAATCTAAACTTTTCATTAAAAGATGATTTATTCATATCTGTAATTAGATCTCTAATCTGATTGATATCAATAAATTTTTTATCATCTGAAATATCAATCAGTTTAAAATTTGGATTAGATTTATTTTGAATTAATTTATAAGATTTATTTTCTTCATTAATTAAAAATTTGTTCTTATCATAAGAAAAATCTTCATTACTAGATAAAATATAATTAATTAAATGATATGCTAATGTACATTTTCCTGATCCTTTTTCTCCAGAAAGTAAAATCTTATTTGGAAATTTATTTTGATCAAATAAATTAGTTAGTTCTAAAAAATAATTATCTAATCCATATAAATTAGTCTGAGTACTTGGTGTTAAATTCATTAAATTAGCTTATCTATTTTTCTTAAAACAATTTCTTTATTATCATTAATTGGTTTATTAGAATCTATTATCATAAATGAGTTTTTCTTCTTTTTTTTCATCAAATTTATAAATCCTCTTTGAACTTTATTGTAAAAAGATGCATCAAATTTATCGTATCTATTAAGTCTTTTTCTTTGTTTAAGCCTTAAAATCATATTTTTATGATTAACAGTATTTAAAAATGTAAAGTTAACTTTTATATCTTTTAACAAAAATTTGTTGATCTGATTAATTATAGAATACTCAACGCCCATTCCATAATGTTGGTAAGCAATAGTTGAGTCTGTAAATCTATCAATAAGTATAATTTTTTTTTTGTAATTTTTTTTTATTAATTCAATATTTTCACTTCTTGCAGATAAATATAAAAGTAAATCAGTATTTTTATTAAAGCTGGATTTGTTATTAAGTATTAGTTTTCTTATAATTTCTGAGTTTTTACTTCCACCAGGCTCCCTGATTTTAAGAAAAGGAATTTTTTTTCTTTTTAAATAATTCGATACGTTATCTAGATGAAATGTTTTACCACTCCCTTCTATTCCTTCAAAAACAATTATTGGTTTTTTAGACATCACCCCAGATTAAATAATTCAATGATTTCATTAATCTAGTGAAAAAGTTTACTTTTTTAATTTCTTTAGTTGCTAGTAAATCGTACTCACCTACTAATTCTTGATCATAAACAACTCTAAGTTTTGCTACAACTTGATCTTTTGAAATTGGAGCTTCAATAGGTCCATCATACTTTAAGGAAACTTTTAACAAATCTTTTTTGCCTTTTTGTATTGTTTTATAAATATCATTTTTACTATAAACGCTGATTGATTTTTCTTTACCTAACCAAACATCTAACTCATCTAAAGGTTCATTTGTTTTAGCGATTTCAACTAAGTCAAAATTAGTTAATCCATAAGTTAACAATTTAGCACTTTCTCTTGACCTAGTATTTCTTGAGTCAAAACCACTCCCTACTGCTATCAATCTTCGACCATTTCTGACTATTGATGATGATAAAGAATATTTTTCAACTGCAAGATATCCAGTTTTAACACCATCAACACCCATGTTTTTATAAAGTAACGGATTTCGGTTTCCTTGAGTGATAGGATCACCACCTGTTCTGTTCCAAGTAAATTCTTTTTCAGAAAATAATTTGTAAAAATCAGGATGATTTTTAATTAAATATTTAGACATAATCATTACATCTCTTACAGTTGAAACGTTATCAGGATGATTTATACCAGATGAATTAGCAAAATTTGTATTAGTCATACCAATTTCTTTTGCCTTAGCAGTCATCATAATTGCAAATTCTTCTTCTGTTCCAGCTATACCCTCTGCAAGCGCTACACAGGCATCATTACCAGAGGCAATAATTATACCTTTTAATAAATTATCCACTGTAATTTCATCACCAACCATAATGAACATTGATGAGTATCCTGCAGATGAAAGTCTCCAAGCATTTTCTGAAACCATAAATTTATCCTCCAATTTGAGGTTTCCAGATTTGATTAGATCAAATGCCACTATTGCAGTCATTATTTTAGTCATCGAAGCAGGATGAATTGAATGGTCTGGTTCTTTTTCATATAAAATTTCACCAGATAAATAATCTTGTAATATTGCTGTTCTTGCAGCAACTTCTAAATTAGCTGATGCTAGATTTGAAAATATGAAGTTTAAACCTATTATTAAAATAATTTTTTTAAGCATTTCTTAGTATTTCTAGATTTTCAAAATCTAAAGATTTAATTTCGTTAAAAGTTTTTTGTAAAGTTTTTATATCATTAAATGGTCCTAAAAGTACTCTAAATTTAGTTTTTGATAGTTTAATTATTTTAGGATTATTTAATGAAGTTTCTTGTTTAATTCTATCAATCATATTTTTAGCAGAATCTTGATAATAAAAGTCTGCAATTTTTATTGAATAAGAAAACTTTCTGTCTTTTTTTTGTTCTATTTTGTTAGAGTTAGAATTTAAATCGTTTATTTGAATACCATCTACAGGTGCTTTTTCTGCAACATTTTTTTCTTCCTCAAATGTTTTTGCTTTTTTTGCAATAAAAGTTGAGTCTGCAGTTATTAAAGAAATTTGAATATAAGGTTCATTTATATTTAAATCTAATTCTTCAACAATTCTGGATGTTATTACTGAATTAAAAAAGTCAGAAAATTTTACAGAATTAGATGATACAGTTGCAATAATTGTTTTTTCATTGTCTGGGTTACTAATTTTAACAAATGAACCTTTTTTTAAAGACTTATGAAAGATTGTTAGTGATCTTTCATCAATTTTTTTTGATATTTTTTTTTCTTTTTTTAGATCAGAGCTATAAATTAAACCAAAACCTTTATTAGTATATTTTTGTTCAACTAATGGATTAATATTAGAATTAGTATCAATATTACCTTGTGTACATCCAACAATTAAAAAAAAAATTAAAATTTTTAAAATTCTATAATTCATTCTTAAACATATCTTTTAATGTACAAACTGCTAAGCCAAATCTAAGCGATCTATTCCATTTTAATATAACTTCATAGTTATCAAAAACAATATATGCAGGATTTAGAGTTTCTGCATCAGGTATTATATCTTTATCAGGCGTAATTATAGCAGATAAGGAGCTTTCTGTTGTTAAATTAAGTTCTGAGTAATTATCAATAAATTTTTTAAAAAATTTTATTTTGTTTTTATTGTTTAATTTTTTTGCAGATACATTTAAATATTTTTTTGGAATATTTTTGTTTAGATCAATTTTATAATAACAAGGCTCATTATTGGACCATCCAATTTTATTCAAATAATTTGCAGCAGAAGCATAGGCATCAATTGGATTTTTTAAATCAATAAATTTATCATTATTATAATCAATAGCATAACTATCTATGGTGCTAGGCATAAATTGAAAGAAACCAAAAGCACCTGCCCAAGAACCAAATAAAGTTTCATAATTAACTAAATCTCTATCAATTAATTTTAAAAGTATAAGTAATTCATTTGAAAAAAAATCTGATCTTCTTTTGTCAAAACTTAATGTTGCTAAAGATGAAAGAATATCCATTTTACCAACATAAGTACCAAAATTTGTCTCAATACCCATAAGGGCAAGAAGTAATTCTCTATCAACTTTATATTTGGTAGCTATCTCATCAATCAGAACCTTATTATTGTTATAAAATTCTAAGCCCTTCTTAACTTTAGCCTCTGAAGTTCTTTTTGAAATATATGTTTTAGTATCTTCATAAAACTCAGGTTGAAATCGATCATATTCAATGACTTTTGGTAAAAATTTTACATTAGGAATAGTTTTTAGATATGTTTCTTCTGATACTCCATTCGCTAAAGCATATATTTTAAATTCTTTTTTCCATTGCTCAAAATCTGCGTCATTATCTGAATAAGCGCCAAAAGAATAAAATAAAAAAATTAAAAAAAAACTAATTAGTTTCATAAAGATCTTTTAGATAAATAATTACAGCAATCCAAATGAAAATAAAACTTACAAATTTAGATATGGAAAAATTTTCATTATAGTAAAAAAACCCTAAAATGAATTGTAAAGTTGGTGTTATATAAAATATCATACCTGACGGTCCAAGTCCTGACAATTCTACACCTCTAACATATAGAAATAATGGAATCACAGTCATTGGACCTGCTAATAAAATGATAAACATTAAATTTATATTCGAGAAAGAAAAATCGTTGAAATTATTTGCAACAATAAAGTAGAAAATAATTAAAGCAAAAGGCAAAATGAATAAGCTTTCAATTAATAAACCAATATCAGTATCTACATTAATTTTTTTTCTAACTAAATTATAAAATCCCCAACTCAAACCAACAATGATGCCTACCCAAGGCAATGATTTAACATTAGTAATTAACAAAAACAGTATTGATAATATGACCAGTGAAATTGAAAAAATTCTTTTTTTATTTAATTGCTCTTTAAAAAAAATAAAACCCAAAAAAACACTTAAAATGGGCATAATAAAATAACCAAAGCTAGCATCAATAATGCGGTTTGTAGCTACAGCATAAATCCACACACCCCAATTTATAAAAATTAATAAACCTGAGGTAAATAATGCTATTAAATTTTTTTTTGTTTGAATTGTTTTAAAAAAAATATTCCATTTTGAAAAATAAAATGTTGTTAATACTAAAGTTAATACCGTCCACAAACATCTATGGATAACTAATTCTAAAGGACCAATAAAAGAAATATACTTAAAATATAATACTCC
>JAYPCR010000044.1:0-5295 GCA_038124805.1 Candidatus Pelagibacteraceae bacterium | reverse complement strand
GTTGATTTAAGACAAGAAGCACAACAAAGATTAAATAGAGATTTGAGTGAATAGAATATTAATACTATTTTTAGCAATTTTTCTTCTTAACAATTGTTCTTTTAATGAAAATTCAAGATTATGGAAAGATAAAGAGCAGCCATTAGAGAACAAAGAAAACGTAACTAAGATATTTGCTGAAGAACAAAACGTCTCAGCAGAATTGAATCCAGATATAATATTAGATTTAAGAAATATTAAATTATCAAACAAAATAGTTGATAATCAAAATAATTTTGGAGCTTTAGATTACAATGGTATTTTACAAAAGACTGGTAATTTCAAATTTTCAAAATTAGACAATTTAGATCAGTTTAGTTTAAAACCTGCTTTTTTAAGCGAAGGCCTAATTTTTTTTGATAACAAAGGTACAGTATTAAGATTTAATGATGAACAAAAAGTTATTTGGAAAAATAACTTTTACTCAAAATCTGAAAAAAAACTTAAACCAAAATTAAATTTTGCAATAGATAATGAAAATTTAATTGTGGTAGATAACATCGCAAAATATTTTTCAATTAATTTAAATTCAGGTGAACTTAATTGGATACAAAATAATAGTTATCCTTTTAATTCTGATATTAAGATTTTTAGAAATAAATTTTTTGCAATTGATTACAAAAATACTCTAAGATGTTTTAATACCAATGATGGTTCAGAATGTTGGAATTTGCAAACAGAGGACTCATTTACTATTTCAAACTCAAAATTTTCTCTAATAATTTTAGATGGCAAGGTAATTTTTAATAATTCAATTGGTGATATTACAGCTGTAGATATTGAGACAGGACTAATTGTATGGCAACTTCCTACACAAAGTAGTTCTATAATTAATGAAACTTATAACTTTAAGATGTCAAAATTAGTTTCCGATGGAAATTCAATATTTTTTTCAAATAATAAAAATGAGTTTTATTCAATTGATGCAAAAACAGGTACTGTAAATTGGATTAATAAAATAAACTCTAATTTAACACCAATTTTAACTACCGATCTGATATTTACAGTTTCTAATGATGGCTTTTTATTCACTGTTCAAAAAAATACTGGCAACATAATTAGAATAAATGATTTATATAAAAGCTATAAAGAAAAAAAACGAAAAGAACTTAAGCCTGTAGGTTTTATTATAGGTAATAGTAATATCTATATTTCAAACAACGATGGAAAACTAATAATTGCTGATTTATCAAATGGACAAGTTAAGTTAATTGATAAAGTTGGTGGCGACACGATATCTGAACCATTTATAGTTAATCAAAATCTTTATGTAATTAGAAGCGGGTCTATTATAAGATATAACTAATTATGATCTTAAAATTTTTAGATAAGATCGGCAGGAAGAAAGTTGTATTAGATAGAGGCCCTTCACATCCAAGATATGATTTAGCAAAACCTTGGATGAACAGATATTATGTTTTATTTAGACATCGACCTAAATGGTTTCCGTTTAATATATTAATTCATGAAATGCTTGCGGATGATCATGGTGAAGGAGTTCATAATCACATGTGTCCTTATATAACGATTATATTGAGAGGTGGGTATTGGGAAACCACTAAAAATGGTAAGTTTTGGCGGCCCCCAGGTTACATTGGATTTAGATCAGCTAATGCATATCATAGAGTAGATCTCAAAGAAGGCACAAGACCAATGACTATTTTTATTCCTGGTCCTTTCGGTTTTAGAAAAGGTCCAAGATCTGAGTATGGTATTAATTTTAAAGATCAATGAAATTAAATAATCTTTTTTTAGAACACTGCAAATTAAAAAAATTTGAAATTAATAACAATCAATTGGAAATTATTAATAATTTAGAAAGTTTTTATAAAGAAAATTCTTCCTCGAAGATTTTTGGAAAATTATTTAATAACAATAAAAAAATAGGTTTTTATCTATTTGGTGATGTTGGTGTAGGCAAAACAATGTTGTTAAATTTCTTTTTTAGCCAAATAAAAGAAAAAAAATTAAGATTACATTTCAATGAATTTATGATTGGATTTCATGATTTTATTTTTCAAATGAAAGATAAAGAAAATGGCATTGAAAAATTTGTAAAAGATTTAAGTAAAAAAACTAAAATTTTATATTTTGATGAATTTCAAGTTACCAATATAGTTGATGCAATGATTTTAGGAAAATTGTTTCAAAAGATATTTGAAGAAAAGATTTTAGTTTTATTTTCATCAAATATAAAAATAAACGATCTTTATAAAGATGGATTGCAAAGAGAGCAATTTTTACCTTTTATAAAAATTTTACAAAACTATTGTTATGAAAGAGAATTATTAATAGCTGAGGATTACCGAACTAGTACAAATAATGGTTCAGAAAGATTTCTAGCCCCAATAAATGAAAAAACTAATTTTATATTTAATAAATTTTTTAGAACCCTCACAAAAAATATAAAGAAAGAAAATAAAATATTAGAAATTAAAGGTAGAAATTTAATTATTGAAAATTTTTTTAACGGTATAGCCAAATTTAATTTTGATGAACTTTGCAATCGAAATATTGGATCAGAAGATTATATTGAAATTGCTAATAATTGTTCTTTTATATTTATTGAAAATTTACCTGATTTTAATCATACGAATTCAAACCAGCAACAAAGGTTCATTACCTTAATTGATATTTTGTATGAAAAAAAAATTCCATTAATGATTACTTCGGAAAAATCTTTAGATACAATTAGTTCTTCAGCAGATATTTCTAATGTGTTTAAAAGAACAATTAGTCGTTTACATGAATTAACCTCTTTAAGTTTTCAATCAAAATGAAACAAGAATTTTTTAATTTAATTATAAATACCAACGGACAAAAGTTATATGAATTTACTGATCAAACTATTGAATGGATTAATAATAATAAATTTAATAATGGAATTTTAAATTTAAGTATTCAACACACTAGTGCTTCTTTAATAATCCAAGAAAATGCTGATCCTGATGTGAAAACAGATTTGTTAAATTATTTTGATAAGCTAGTGCCAATGGATAATAAGCTTTACATTCATACAACTGAAGGAAAAGATGATATGCCCGCTCATATCAAGTCTGCTCTTACAAATAATCAAATAACGTTAAGTGTTAAAAATAGTAAGCTTTTACTGGGTACTTGGCAGGGTATTTATTTATTTGAGCACCGTTTAGAAAATCAAAACAGAAAAATTATTCATCATTTTATAGGAGAATAGTTTATTTTTTCTTAAGAGTTTTAAATGCTTCAAGAGCAGCAACCCGAGCTTGTTCATGAACAACAATTGGTGCTGGATAGTCTTTTCCAATAATTGTCTTTATTGCTTCCTGATATTTTAATTCCATTTCCCAAGGCTTGTGAATAAATTTGTTAGGCACTCTAGATAATTCAGGAACCCATTTTTTAACATACAAACCATCCTTATCAAATTTTTCTCCCTGTAGGATTGGATTAAATATTCTAAAATAGGGAGCAGCATCCGCACCACATCCTGCAACCCACTGCCACTGAGCTACATTATTGGCTTCATTAAAATCAAGCAAACAATTTCTAAAATATTTTTCACCTTCTTGCCAATTTATTCTTAAATGCTTAACTAAAAATGACCCAACAACCATTCGAATTCTATTATGCATCCAACCTGTTTCATATAGTTCTCGCATCCCTGCATCGACAATAGGATATCCTGTCATTCCTGTTTTCCATGCTTTAAGGTATTTTTCATTTTTCACCCAAGGAAATCTATCAAATTCTTTTCTTAAATTTCCTTTTAAAATTTCAGGGAAATAATTTATTAAACTATGCGAAAATTCTCTCCATCCTAATTCATTAATATATTTTCTTGTTCCAATATTGATAGGTTTTATTTCTCGACACTTGTTCCAGATAGTTTCAACATGAATTTGACCATGTTTGATATAAGGTGAAAGTTTAGAAGTTCCTTCCACTGAAGGTATATCTCGATTTGTTCCATAATTTTTAATTTTTTCATTAATTAAATTTTTTAAATATTTATGAGAAATTGACTCAGATACATCCCAATATTTTTCAAACTTTTTATACCATTTTTTTTTGGGCAGTATGTCATTAGGAGTTATACTTTTTTTAAAGTAAGTGAATTTTTTATTTTTTTTTTGAATTTTAGAAATTTTAGATGGGACTGAATTTAGATAAATTTGCTCTGCTGTTCTCCAAAAGGGGGTAAATACTTTAAAAGGAGTTCCATCATTTTTTTTAACGTCTTGGAATTCATTTAAAGTATTTCCTTTGAAATATTTAAAATTAACTTCATGTTTAATAAAATTATCTCTGATTTTTTTACCCATTGCAATAACGTCAGGTTCATAAACCTTATTCCAATAAATCGTGATATCGTCTGATTTTTTAATATTTGATAAAATATCAATTTCATTACCATTTTGGATTTCTAAATTGATATTAAGTTGATTCAACTCATCGTTAAAACTTTGCAGAGACTTAGCTAACCACCATTGTTGAGCTTCTCTTTTACCTATAAAATTTTTTGAGTTGTAAATATAAAGTGCGCTAACTTGTTCATGATTTTTAGCTGCGTAAGATAGTGCTTGATTATGATGGATTCTAAAATCTTCCCTAATCCATACTATTGCTTTAGAGGTCATTATTGGATTTGCGATAACCCTTCGTTTAGTAGCTTATTATATAGTAATTGGTCCGTTAAACCTTCGCACCCAATTAAAAGCACATTTGATTTTGAATTCAAATCTAATTCCTTCTTAAAATTTTGGTTCTGACAGACGCCAATTAACGAAATTACTCCTGGTACACCACATTCACCAGATATTATTTTTTGATCAGATAATTTTTTTTCCGATAACATCGCCACTGTTGAAGGAATAGCTCTGTCTGAGATTGTTAAACAATAATTAGAGGCATTTTTTAAAATTTCCCAAGCAACTGTTGAAACATCTCCGCAAGACATCCCTCCCATAATTGACTCTTTTACAATATTAACACTAGTGGGTTGTCCTTGTTTAATACTTTTTAAAACACAGTTAGCATCTTCAGGTTCGATAATAATAAATTTAGGAATTGATTGATAAAATTTTGCAAACCCAGCAATGGCAGCTGCTGCCATCCCCCCAACACCTGCTTGTAAAAATACATGTGTGATAGAATTATTTTTTAAATCATCAATTATTTCTTTAATCATAATTGAATAACCAGCCATGATATATTTTGGTACCTCTTTATATCCTTCCCAAGAAACATCTTGAACAATTTCCCAATTATTTTCGG
>JAYPCR010000043.1:0-5355 GCA_038124805.1 Candidatus Pelagibacteraceae bacterium | reverse complement strand
GGCAATATATTAAAGATTTTTTTTAATTCAATAAAAACTATTTGGAAAAAACCCCTGTTTTATCTGTTTTTTCCCATGAAAAAGCACCATCATCTTCTGGTATTCTTCCAAAATGTCCATAGGCAGCAGTTTTTTCATATATTGGTTTATTTAGTAGTAACATCTCCCTAATTCCTCTTGGGCTTAAATCAAAATTTTCATTTATTTTTTTTATTACAAAATTATTTTTTTCTAAATCATCATCAAACAAATCTACATAAATTGATAAAGGTTTAGAAACTCCTATGGCGTAAGCAAGTTGTATCAAGCATTTATTTGCAATTTTTGATGCCACTATATTTTTTGCTATGTAACGAGCCGCATAAGCAGCTGATCTATCAACTTTGGTAGGATCTTTACCAGAAAAAGCTCCTCCACCATGAGGTGCTGCTCCACCATAAGTGTCTACAATTATTTTTCTTCCTGTAAGACCACAATCACCATCTGGACCACCAATGACAAAATTGCCAGTTGGATTTACATAAAATTCCTCTTCATTAAATCCTTCCAAAAATTTTTCAGGAATTGATTTTAACATATATGGTCTAAGCAATTCTCTAACCTGCTCTTGATTAACTTCAGGTGAATGTTGAGATGAAATAACAACAGATCTTACTTTTGTCGGTTTACCATCAATATATTCAAAAGTAACTTGGCTTTTAGAATCTGGCTCGATATTTTTAAGTTTTCCAGACTTTCTATCCTCTGCCATTAATCTTAAAATTTTGTGTGAATAATGAATTGGTGCTGGCATTAATACATCCGTCTCATCACAAGCATAACCAAACATAATTCCTTGGTCTCCTGCACCTTCATCTTTGTTTCCAGATGAATCTACTCCCATAGCTATATCAGCTGATTGTGAATGGAGATGGCATTCAATTTTAGTTGCTTCCTTCCAGGTAAAACCTTCTTGGTCATAACCAATATCTTTTATACAATTTCTAACTTTTTGAATTAATTCATCTTTTTTTATATCTGGACCTCTAACTTCACCTGCTAGGACTACTTTATTAGTGGTAGTTAATGTTTCACATGCTACCCTAGAAAATGGATCTCCCGAAAGATAGCTATCAACAACCATGTCGGAAATTCTATCAGAAACTTTATCTGGATGTCCCTCTGAAACAGACTCACTTGTAAATAAAAAGTTTTTTAGATTACTCATTTTTAATTCTATTAAATGAAAAAATTAATAAAATATACAACAAAATTATTAATACAAATATTTTATTTCCAAATTTAGAAAAAACTGTAGATGTAAATTTTCTAGATTTTTCAAAATCAATATATCCATCTTTACCAAAATCAACTTGGGCCTCAATTTGCCCTATCGGGTTCACTACAGCAGCAGTACCATTATTAGCTGAACGAATTAAATATTTTCCACTTTCAATTGCCCTAAATATACTATGTATAAAATGTTGTTTTGGTCCAATTGATTTACCAAACCAACCATCTTCGGAGATATTAATTAGATAATCAAAATTTTGGTCTGAATAAAGTCTTCCTGAGTAAATTATCTCATAACAAATTAAGGGTATGACCTTAAAACTAGATGGCTCCCAGTTTACTTGTATAACGTCTCTTTTTTGACCTTTTGAATATGACTGATAGTTATTTGTAAGATTTTTAAGACCAAGTTTTCTAAGAATTTGCTCAAAAGGCAAAAACTCACCAAAGGGAACTAAATTTATTTTATCATAGGAATTTAAAATATTTAATTTGTTATCATAGATTGAAAAAGAGTTAAAAAATTTTAAACCAGATTGATCATAAGATTTTTTATTAATACCAAGTCCGATTATGTGATTTTCATTAAAATGATCATTGAATAAATATTGATACTGAGCAAGCTCATTTTGATAAATATCTGGAATTATACCTTCAGGCCATAAAAAGAAAATATTTTTACTTGGATCAGGTTCGCTAATTTTAATTAATTCATTAATTATCAAAGTAGGGTCAACATCTTGATAAAATCTATCTAAACTAACATTTGAACCAATTGCTCGAATAATAAAATTATTATTTGTTGCCTCTAAATTTAAAAATTTCTCTTTATAAAAAGTTCCATACATATAAAAAAGTATTGGTAATATTAAAAATAATATACACACAATTAGATCTTTTCGATTATCTCTTAAAATAAAAATTGATGGACTAGCAAAAAGTGAAATGCAAAATAGATTAAATCCAAATGTACCAATTATTGAAGTTATACTTAACAATTCAGGATAATTGGAGAAACTAAAAGCAATTAAATTCCATGGAAAACCAGTTAAAATATATCCTCTCAAAAATTCAATGACTCCAAACAGTAAAGAAAAAAGAAAAAATGAACTTACAATTTTTTTTAATTTTAAAATTTTAAACAAATAAGTAATTATTCCATAAAATACTGCTAAAAAAGCAGGTATCAAAATAAGAGACAAAAGTATCAATACCTTGTAATTTTCATCAAAAGTCAAAGAAATAGATATCCAGTAAATATTAGATAAAAAATATCCAAACCCAAATGCCCATCCATATAAGAAAAAATTAAATTTTTGATCAGAATGTTTTTTGAATAAAAAAATAAATAACAAACTAAATGTTATAAAATTAATAATAAAATAATTAAATGGTGGAAGACTAAGAGAAGAAATAACACCTAAAAAAAATAGGTACAACAAATCTAAATAAATATTTTTTTTCAATTAATTAAGTTTAGAAATTACTGATTTATAAATTTTGTTTTCTTCAATGATCATTTTTTTGTAATCTTTATCTTTGATATGATCAAATCCTAGCAAATGTAAAAATCCATGAATAAAAGTTTTAATCACTACTGTCTTAAATAATGTTTTTTCTTTGTTTTTATTCATATAATTAAAGCTAATTATTATATCTCCAAGATAAGTGTCTTTTTTAATTGAAATCTTATGACCTAATGGAAATGAAAGAATATCAGTTGTTTTGTTTTTATTTCTAAATTTTTTATTAAGTTTTTTTATATTTTTGTTATTTGAAAGTAACAATGTAAAACTAACATTTTTATTTAAAAACTTATATTTTCTTGGAAAAGCCTCACAAATAGATTTAAAGAAAATCTCTTTATTCCTTATTCTATTTGACCAATTATTGTCCTCGGAGAAGACATTAACATTAATCATCGTTATTAGAATAAGCTTTAACTATTTTTGATACTAACGGATGTCTAACTACATCTGAATGATCAAAATCTACTACTGAAATTTCATTCAAGTGATTTAGAAGTTTTTTAGCCCTATTCAAACCTGACATGCTTTTATTAGGAAGATCAATTTGAGAAGGATCTCCATTAACGACTATTTTTGAATTTTCGCCAATTCTAGTTAGAAACATTTTTATTTGAGTATCAGTTGCATTTTGTGCTTCATCTAATATTGCAAATGAATTTTTTAAAGTTCGACCTCTCATAAACGCCAATGGAGCAATTTCAATATCTCCAATTTCAATCATTCTTTGAATTTTTTCAAAATGAAAAAGATCATAGAGTGAGTCGTATAAAGGTCTAAGATATGGGTCAACTTTTTCTTTCATATCTCCAGGTAAAAAACCTAATCTTTCACCTGCTTCTACTGCTGGTCTTGAAAGTATTATTCTTTCTATTTTTTTTTCAAGCAACATAGTTAATCCAACTGCAACAGCCAAAAAAGTTTTTCCAGTTCCAGCAGGACCTGCTGAAATTATAATATCGCTTTGTCTTAGAGCTCTAACATATTCTTTTTGTTTTTCTGATCTTGGGATAATTGATTTTTTTGGTGTTTTAATAATATCAGTTACATTTTGATTTTTTACTTTTTCATTAATCATGAATTGATCTACAGAAGATATAATATCTTTATTTTCAATACTGCCATTATTTATGAATTGATTGGTTAAAAATTGTATTGCATTTTTAACTAGTTCATTTTTTTCAGCTGAAGATTTAATTAATATTGAATTGCCTCTTGAATATAAACTTGAGCCAGTTATTTTTTCTAACTCTTTTAAATTTTTATTAAATTCTCCAACAACACCCATTAGTAAATCATTGTCATGAAAAATAACACTTAAGGAGTTATTGTCAGAGTAAACAAATTTTAAAGTTGTATTAATATTTTTTTTTAAAAAACTACTCAATGATCAAGCTACCTTTTGATTTGTTTCTATAACAACCTCTCCAAATAAGGTGTTTTGATTACTTTTATTAATTTTTACTTTCACAATTTTTCCTATACTTTCTTCATTACCACTAAATATTACTGAAGTCATGTGCTCAGATCTACCAAAAAGTTTAGTTTTATCATCTGTTTGATTTTCAACTAACACTTCAATTATATTATTTTCTAAAGATTTATTTTTTTCAATTTGATGATCAAATAATTGTTGCTGTATTTTTTTTAGTCTTTTTAATGATATTTCTCTGTCTATTAACTCCAATTTTTCAGCTATAGTTCCTGGTCTAGGGCTAAAAATAAATGAATAAGAATTTATAAATTTTATTTTTTTTATTAAAGAAAATGTTTCATTAAAATCTTGTTCATCTTCACCTGGATAAGCAATAATAAAATCACTAGAAAATTCGATTGCTGGATTTATTTCCCTTAGTCTTTCATAGATATTAATATACTCTTCAATAGTATGCTTTCTGTTCATAAGCTCTAAAACCTTATTAGATCCACTTTGAACTGGAAGATGAACTAAGGGCATTAATTTTTTTGAATTTTTGTAAACTTCGATTAAGTCATCAGTCATGTCTCTTGGATGTGAAGTGGTATAACGAATTCTTTTTACTTCATTTATTTTTTCAATTTCTAAAATTAAGTTAGATAAACGTAAACCATTATTACTATAAGCATTAACGTTTTGACCTAGCAAAATTATTTCCTTAGCTCCTTGTTCTACAAGACTTTTAGCTTCATCAATGATTTGGTTAAAAGGTCTAGAATATTCTGGGCCTCGTGTGTATGGAACCACACAAAAATGACAAAACTTATCACAACCCTCTTGTATTGTTAAAAAAGATGATACCTTTGATGAATTGTTTTTTATTTTACTCAAATATTCAAACTTGCTTACTGCATCAAATTCTGTTTCTTCAAATTTTTGTTTTTCAACATAATTAAGTATAGTGTTATTAATTTTATGGTAAGCCTGAGGTCCTATCACTAAATCTATATAAGGTTCTCTTTTTAACATTTCTTGATTTTCTGCTTGAGCCACACATCCTGCAACTATAACCAAAGGTTTCTTTTTTTTTTTAAAGATTTTTTTTACCCTACCAATTTCATGGTAAACTTTATCTTTTGC
>JAYPCR010000042.1:0-5398 GCA_038124805.1 Candidatus Pelagibacteraceae bacterium | reverse complement strand
TACCTGCCTTAACTGTTATGGGTAGAAAAATTTTACATACTGGTGAACTTGGTAGCGCAACAGTTTTAAAGGTGATCACTAATTATTTAGCTTCAACTCATTTGGTAGCTTTAGGTGAAGCTTGGACAGTTGCTAAAAAATCAAATCTAGATCTTGCAAAAGTTTATAAAGGGATTGCTGTATCTTCTGGAAATTCATTTGTTCATGAAACAGAAAGTCAGGTTATTCTAAATGGTTCTTATAACATTAACTTTACAATGGATTTAGTAGTTAAAGACACAAGTTTATTTGATAACTTAGCTCAAAAACTAAATGCACCATTAGAAATATCTCCTTTAGTTGTAAAAATTTTTAAAGATGGTCAAAAAAAATACGGCTCTCGCGCATGGTCATCCATGATTGTTAAAAGAATGGAAGATTTAAATAATATTGAATTTAGAGCTGATGGCTTTCCAGAAGAGCTTACTGATAGCGAACCTGAAGAAAAAGGTTATGAGATTTAAATAATGTGTTATTAATATTTCATGTTAGATAAAAGAAATTTTTATATTAACGGCAAATGGGTAAAACCAATTAAACCCAATGATCTAGAAGTAATCGACCCATCTAATGAAGACCCATTTGCAATAATCTCTCTTGGATCTAAAGAAGATTTAGATGTTGCAGTTCAATCTGCAAAAAAAGCATTTATTACTTGGAAAGAAACTTCAAAATCAGATCGAATTCAACTTTTGGAGAAACTTTTAACGATTTATAAAAAAAGATTTAATGAAATGGCAGAAGCTATTTCAATTGAAATGGGCTCTCCATTGGATTGGTCTTTATCTGCACAAACTGCTTCAGGGCAAACTCACTTAGAAGACTTTATATTAAGACTTAAAGAATTTAAATTTGAAGAGCCTTTTGGTAATCAATCGAATAGTTACATTGTTCATGAGCCAATTGGAGTATGTGGATTAATTACTCCTTGGAATTGGCCAATAAATCAAATTGCTCTAAAAGTTGTGCCTGCTTTAGCAACTGGTTGCACTATGGTTTTAAAGCCATCTGAAATTGCTCCTATTTCCGCAATGCTTTTTGCTGAAATGATTGATGAAGCTAATTTTCCTCCAGGAGTTTTTAATTTAGTTAATGGAGATGGAGCTGGTGTAGGAACTTTTATGTCTAGTCATCCTGATATTGATATGATTTCGTTTACTGGATCGACAAGAGCAGGAAGATTAATTTCAAAAAATGCAGCTGAAACAATCAAAAGAGTTTGTCTAGAACTTGGTGGTAAAGGTGGCAACATTGTTTTTGCAGATTCTTATCCTAATGCCGTAAGAGATAGTATCAGAAATGTAATGAGTAACTCTGGTCAATCTTGTGATGCCCCAACACGAATGTTGGTTGAAAAATCTATTTATAAAAGAGCTGTAGAAGAAGCTATTGATGAAGCAAATAAAATCAAAGTAGATACAGCTTTAAAAAAAGGAGATCATATTGGTCCTGTAGTTTCTAAAATTCAGTATGATAAAATTATTAGTTTAATAAATAGTGGAATTGAAGAAGGTGCAACTCTTGCTGCGGGTGGTCCTGAACTTCCTAATGGATTAAACAAAGGTTATTTTATCAAACCAACAATTTTTACGGACGTTAATAATGATATGAGAATTGCTAAAGAAGAAATTTTTGGACCTGTGTTATCAATCATTCCTTTTGAAACTGAAGAAGAAGCAATTAATATTGTTAATGAAACTGAATACGGTTTAGGAAATTATTTACAAACAGAAGATAAAGATAAAGCTCATCGAGTATCTAAAAAATTACGATCAGGATGTGTTTACATTAATGGCAATGCTTTAGAAGCCGGTGCTCCTTTTGGAGGATACAAACAATCAGGGAATGGTCGTGAAGGTGGTGTATGGGGTCTTCATGAATATCTTGAAGTAAAAAATATTACTGGCTGGAAATAATTTTTATTAATGCATTTAATTCATCGAGGATTAGTTAATAAAAAATTAAAAGAAAATTTATTAGCTTCCTTTAAACAATCTTTTAAAAAAGGTTTTGGAATCGAAACAGATATCCATGCAACTAAAGATAAACAATTTGTTTGTTTTCATGATTTTACTTTAAAAAGAACATTTAATATTTCTAAAAGTATTAAAAATTTAAATTATCAAAGAATAAAAGAGATAAGCAAAAGTAAAAAAGCTGAAATTCCACTTCTTTCAGATTTGTTAAAATTATCAAAGAAAAGATTTTTTTTATTTATTGAAATTAAGCCTTTATTTACAAAAGATTTATTAAAAAAATTAATTGCAGAAACAAAAGCTTATTCAAAATGTGTGTTTATTTCTTTCAAGCATAAAAATATTTACGATATTTTAAAGATTAAAAAACAAGCTAAAGTTGGCTTATCCTTTGGAAATAATATAAGCGCAAAAACAATTATCAATCAGTCAAAAAATAAAAATATAAATTGTATCGTTTTAGATAGATGCTTTTTAGAAAATAAAAAAATTAAAAATCTAAAAAAAGAAAAATATTTTTATACAATTAAAACTAAAAAAGATTTTTTAAAATACCAAGATAACAATTTAATTTTTGAAAATTTATAATTTTTAATTTTTAAAATAAGCCAATCGACCTAAAATTTCATCACGATCAATATAATATCCTTGCAGGTGTCTATGTCCTGAATTTGGATCAAATGCAGTTCGTCCATGCAACAATCGTCTATTATTAAATGAAAAAATATCTCCTGGCTGCATTCTAAAATTAATTTGAAACTTTTTATCGTGTAATAAATTGCCAAATCTATGGTGCGCTTTGTATACTTTATTCATTAAATCTGGATGGCAATCTAATGCATCCATTGTAGCTACACTAAATCTTACATCATTATAATCTCCATCTTTAGTTAATGAAATTGCTGGAGCATGAAATCCTCTAATTGATTGTTGTGTATAATCTTTATCTCTAAATTTTAATGGAACACTTACTAAAATATCAAAAATTTCTTTTTCATTATTCTTTAAATAATCTGCAACAGCAAAAGCATCTACTGCTGATGAGTCTCCACCTTGAGCTGAATTGACTAAACAATGTAAAAATTGAAAACCTGGTGGTGTTTCAAACCAAGGAAGGTCCATATGATTTCTCAAAGCATGTGCTGTATATGCTGAATTATTTGGCTTTGGAATATTTATCACTTCAAAAGGTGTTTTAAAAAAAGTTTCTCTTGTATGACTTATTCGATTTAAAACATTAAAACCTGAATTTTTTTCTAACGGAGCATTTTTAACAATGGCAATCCCTTTATGATGCAATAACTCTAACCATTCGATTAAGCCTTCATCAGAATTTAAAATTTTGTCATATTCAATATGAACGCTCTCTAAATTTTTTTCTAAAGAACTATCCCACAGTTGATAAGGAGAGATATATTTTTTTTTATTTTTTAGTGTGTAGCAATTTTCTCTCAACCATTTAAGATCATAGAAACTAGTATGGTTACCTTCATTCCATTTTACTTCAAGCTTACCATCTCCTGTTAACTGAAAATCTTGCACTGCTAAATTTTCTGAAACTTCTAAGATATTAAACATTCTATGGTTAGAATCTTTATCGTGTGCTGTTGGACAATTATCTCTCAACCAAAAATAATTAAACTGACTCTCTTCACCATCATCCCATTTAACTACTAAATTACTTTTATTATCTTTATAAATTTTTGAAATATTCAGCATAAATAATGATTATTTAGATTATTAAAAAATTCAATTCAATTTATAGTTGTGTTTAATTATGTCAATTGAGTTCCTAATTGGATAAATGTTAGTATCAGTTATTAAACTTAAACTTACAGGAGATAATATAATGAAGTTTTTAAGAAAATTAATTCTCTCTGCTTTCTTTATATCTACTTTATCATTAGTTGGAACTAGTGCTAATGCAGCATGTAAAGCAAGATTAGGAGACTTTGACTGGTCAAGTGCTAACATTCATACTGCCATTTCAAGTTTTATTTTAGAACATGGTTATGGCTGCGAAGTGTCAGTTACTAAAGGGAGTACTACTCCTATAATGGCTGCTCACTATGACAAGCAATTAGATGTCATCACTGAAGTTTGGTATGACAATATTATTGCTAACTATGAGCCACATGTAGCAGCTGGAACAATTATGAATATTGGTGTTAATACACCAGACTCTCAACAAGCTTTTTATGTAGATAAAACAACAGCTGAAAAATACAATTTAAAATCTGTTGAAGATATGAAAGATCCAAAAATAGCTGCGCTATTTAAAGATCCTGAAGATCCTTCTAAAGGCAGAATGACAAGCTGTATTTCAGGTTGGACTTGCTACACTGTAAACTACGTTAAACAAGTAGAGTACGGTCTAGACAAATACTACACAAACTTTGACCCAGGTTCAGGGGGAGCATTGGATGCAGCGATTGCAGGTGCATTTGCTAAAAAGCAACCAATCTTCACTTACTACTGGGCACCTACTGGTTTAATGGGTAAAGTTGATCTTGTTAGATTAAAAGAACCAGCTTATGATGCAAAATGCTGGGCAGCAATGTCAGAAGTAGTTGAGGCAATCAAAGCTAATGGTAAAGATGCATATAAAAAATCATGTGCTTCTGAATATCAAGACATGGCTTTAACAAAATCAGTTTTAACAGATTGGGCTAAAGCTCATCCTGCAGAAACTGAGTTCTTGAAAAAGTACACAATACCTACTGCAACAGTAAATAAAATGTTAGCTTTCTACGAAGATGAGTCAGATGGTGACATGTTATTAACTGCTAAAGAGTTTTTAAAAACTGAAGCAATGTGGAAAAGCTGGGTACCAGCAGATGTTGCTAAAAAAGTTGAAGCAGCTCTTTAATATATAACTTAATTATGAAAGAGCCCTTATGGGCTCTTTCATCCTAAACAAGAAATTTAATGAAAGAATTCTTTAAGAGTAAAAAAAATATATTTAACTTTATAATGCTAGTCTTTTTTGGCTGGCTGCTTTTTATTAGCTATGTATCTTCAAAAAGAAAACCAGATAATGTTGGAGAACTACTAAAATTTGATTGGCTACAAGAATGGCCAAAGTGGCTAGATCTACCCTTAATGGCTTGGATTAATGATGCATTTAAAAAATTAAATGAAACTTATGGATGGATTTTTGAGGCTATAAATAATTTTTTATTAGCGATGCTAGTTGCGTTAAAGAATTTTTTAATTCTAGCTCCTTGGCCTTTGGTGATTTTAGGAGTTGTAGTTATAGCGTATTTTGCAAGTGGTAGAAAAATTGGAACTACAGTATTTGTTGGTTTCTGTACTTTTTTTATAGGATTTTTACACCCAATTTTTTGGCAAAAAGCCATTGAAACTACTGCAATAATGTTAAT
>JAYPCR010000041.1:4002-5555 GCA_038124805.1 Candidatus Pelagibacteraceae bacterium | reverse complement strand
CGGTAACCATTTTTAAATATGCTTTCAAGAATTGAAACTGCAGCTTTAACAGTTTCAATACTATTGTTTGTTGCAATTGGAAAATCAACTGTTTTTGAATTTGAGTAATAGCCATAGTTTCTTTGAAAAGGACTGGTTCTAACAAATACAGTAATTGCTTTTGCAACTAAAGACTCTGATCTGATTTTTTCAGATGCATTTAAACAATAGTTTGCAACTGCTTCTTGTAGTTCTTGAAAAGTTTCAATTCTTTTACCGAACGATCTTGAAACTACACAACTTTTTCTTTTAGCAGTAGTAGTTTCTAATCCAATACAAGAAATACCTCTAAGCTCCATAGCAGTTCTTGAGCTTAAAACATTTGAATTTTTTTTAATCCATGTGTTTGATTTATTTTTAAGTTGCTTAGCATTATAAATTCCATGCTTTTGATAAAATTTAGTAAGCTGTCTACCAACTCCCCATACATCATTGATTTCAACTTTTTCTAATATAGGATCTAAGTTTTCTATGCCAATTAAACTTGTCACTCCTGATTGTTTTTTCTTTGCAATATGGTTAGCAATTTTACTTAATGTTTTAGTATTTGCTATACCAATACTAGTTGGAATACCTGTCCATTGTAAAACAGTATCTCTAATTTCTTGTCCAACTTTTTCTACTTCACTATCTGGAAAATTAGATAAATCTAAAAATGCTTCATCAATTGAATAAACTTCTATTGCTGAATTAAATCTTTTAAGTGTTCGCATTACTCTTCTTGATAAATCTCCATATAAAGAATAGTTTGAAGAAAATACCTGAACATTATTTTTAACAATAATATCTTTTGCTTTAAAATAAGGTTCACCCATTTTAATTCCTAAAGCTTTTGCTTCATTAGATCGTGAAATGATACAACCATCATTATTCGATAAAACAACAACAGGTTTTTTTCTTATTTTAGGATTGAATAATCTTTCACAAGAAACATAAAAAGAATTACAATCAACTAAGGCTATTTTTTTAGTACATAGAGTGGATGACATAAGTAACTACTCCCCAAATAAAAATATCTTCATCTTCATTAATTAAAATTCGATCATTAAAATCTGTTGATCCTGATGTTAAAAATTTTTTATCTCTTTCTTGAACTAAGGTTTTAACTACTAACTCATCATGAACATTAGCAATTACCGTTGAAAAATTTTTTGGTGTTATGCTTTTATCAACCACTAATAAATCCCCATCACTAATCCCAACATCAACCATAGATTTACCTTGAACTCTTATAATGAAGGTGGCTGGAACATTTCTGATTAGGTGAATATTCAGATCAATATCTTCTTCGATATAATCAGTTGCAGGAGAGGGAAAGCCAGCACCTGCTTTATGTAGATAATATGGGATAGTTAGTTTCATGTTCTTGTTTTGTTCTAATTTATAGACTAGTTATACAATACACGCAAGAGGTTGTATTTTGAGTCTGTAAGTGAATCAAAAGTGAATCAAAACGTGAACATCCAAACTACATTTTGTACCCTTGTGGATAACTTTAACCAGAGATAGTTTAA
>JAYPCR010000041.1:0-3902 GCA_038124805.1 Candidatus Pelagibacteraceae bacterium | reverse complement strand
ATGAAAAAATTAAAATGTCACTGTGGAGCTGTCGAAGCTGAAATAAATCTAGAAGGTGATTTAGCTAAAACATTAAGATGCAATTGTTCTTTATGTAAAAGAAAAGGCGCCATCATGTCGATGGTTAAAAATGAAGATTTTAAAATTGTTAAAGGGGAAGATCAATTAAAGCTTTATCAATATCACACTAAAGTTGCAAAACATTATTTTTGTTCAAACTGTGGAATTTACACTCATCACAATCCAAGAAGCAATCCAGCAATGACCGGATTTAACGTTGGCTGTATTGATGAAATTGACTCTTTTAAATTAGAAAATGTTAGTGTCAATGATGGACAAAATCATCCACTTGATCAAAAAAAATAATTTTTTCCATGAGTTCGGTAAACGTTTGTTTTAACAAAGTTAAAAAAGATTGTTTAAAATTTATTCGATCTCAAGAAACAGCTACTGAAAAATTTAAAGATAAAGAAAAGATGATTAAATCTTTTCTTATTCCTTTAAGTTTTTGGATATCAAATAAAACTGATAATCAAAAACCTTATTTTGTTGGTTTGGCTGGTGGTCAAGGCAGTGGCAAAACAACGATTAGCTCAATTTTAAAAATTATTCTTCAAAAATATTTTAAACTTAAAGTATTTAAAATTTCTATTGATGATTTTTATCGAACTCGAAAAGAAAGAGAAATTTTATCTAAAAAAATTCACCCAATGTTAATGACTAGAGGTGTACCTGGAACTCATGATATTGAAATGATGTTAAATTTTTTTAAAAAAACAAAAGATAAAAACTTTAAAAATATTAAATTACCTAATTTTGATAAAGCCATTGATGATCGAGCTCATAAAAATAAATGGTATCAATTAAATGAAAAACCGGATGTCATTATTTTTGAAGGTTGGTGTGTTGGCGCAAAACCTGAGAGTAAAACAACATTAAAAAAATCTATTAATTCTCTTGAAAAAGCTAAAGATGCTAAACTTATTTGGAGAAAACATGTAAATACTCAATTACAGAATAAATATAAAAAATTATATTCAGAGCTTAATTGTTTAATTTATCTAAAAGCTAAAAATTTTAATTTGTTACAAAAATGGAGGCTTAAGCAAGAACATAAGCTTTGGCTAAAAAATAAAAAGTCCTCTAAATTAAAGATTATGAGTAAAGGGGATGTAATTAACTTTATGCAAACTTATCAGCGTATTACTGAGAATATGTTTAAACATATGCCAAAATACGCCTCAATTATCTTCAATTTAAATAGTAAACATCAGATAAAATCTGCAGTATACAAAGCGAAATGAAAAAATTTTTAATAACTATTTCACTCTTTTTTTTAGCAATTAATCCTGCATTTTCAGAAACTTTTTCTGAAGCACTTTTAAAAGCTTATCAAAATAATTCTGATTTAAATGCTGAAAGAGAAAACATTAATGTTTCTGAACAAGACTTAGAAATATCAAAAGGAGCTTATCGACCAACAGTTACATTAAGTGGTAGCAAAAGTATTGAAGAGACAAATAAATTAACTAATCAATCAGGAGGCAATGCATCAGTAACTGATGTTGATCCGTTGACTACTTCAATTGCAATTACACAGACTTTAATTGATTTTGGTAGATCTGCAGAATTATCAAAAAGTGAAATTGGTTTAGATTTAGCTAAATCAAAATTATTAAAAAAAGAACAAGATACTTTATATAGTGCAGCTGAAGCCTATACAGGATTAATTTTAGCAAATGAGAAACTTCAGATAAATAAAAGTAATGTTGCTTTATTAGTTAGACAAGTTGAAACTGACAAAATTAGATTAGAAAGAGGACAAATAACTATTTCAGATGTTGCTCAATCAGAGTCTTCTCTAGCAGGAGCACAAGCAAAATTAATACAAGCTGAAAATGAATTTTTAACTAGTAAATTAAATTATCAAAATATTATTGGTGATTTACCTGATCCAAATTCTTTAAATAAAAAATCAATATCAGGCTTTCAATTACCTAATAATTTAAATTCAGCACTAGAATTATCTAAAACCAATAGTCCAGATTTAATAATTGCAAAATTAGAATATGATCAATCAAAGAAAAGTACAGAGATTGCAAAATCAGATTTATCTCCTACAGCTAATTTATCTTTTGAAAGATCTTATTCTGAAGATTTTAGTTCTACTTATGATCAAAGAGAAAAAGATACTTTAAAAGCAACTGTGTCTTGGCCTTTTTACTCTGGTGGTAAAAATAGAGCATCACTTAAAAAAAATCAAAGTTTAGAATTAAGAAATCGATTGATGTTAGATAGTATGATTAAAAAAAATGAAACTAATGTTGCTAGCGCATGGTCTACTTATCAGTCTAACGAAAGTTTGTTAAATTCTGTGAAGGCTCAAGTTAGAGCTGCTGAAATTGCAAATGAAGGAATTATTGCAGAATATAATAGTGGTAGTGGCAGATCTACATTAGAAGTTATTCAATCTAATTCATCACTTTTAAATGCCCAAATTTCTCTAGCAAGTTCTGAAAGAAATTATATTCTATCACAATTAAACCTTTTAAAATCTGTAGGTTTACTTAATAGCGATTACCTAAAAATTAGATAATTCTTCATTTTTTAAGCTAAAAATAATTAATCTTGCTAATGAGAACAAAATGTGTACATTTAAATCCATGATTCGACTGTTAATAATTAATAAAAAAGAGGCAAAAAATGACGAAAAGTAACCTAAAAGTAGTTAAATCTACTAAAGATCAAGAAATGGATGTTAAAGAAAAAAATAAAGCACTAGAAGCAGCGATAGCTCAAATTACTGACAATTTTGGAAAAGGTTCAGTAATGAAACTAGGTCAAAGAAGAGCTATGGATGTTGAGGCAATATCTACAGGATCTTTAAGTCTTGATTTAGCTTTAGGAATAGGTGGTTTGCCAAAAGGAAGAATTATTGAAGTTTATGGACCAGAATCTTCTGGAAAAACAACATTAGCTTTGCAAGTTGTTGCAGAAGCTCAAAAATCTGGAGGCATTTGCGCATTTGTTGATGCAGAGCATGCTTTAGATCCAGTTTATGCAAAAAAATTAGGTGTAAATACTGAAGAATTATTAATTTCTCAACCTGATACAGGTGAGCAAGCTTTAGAAATTGCAGATACATTAGTAAAATCAGGATCAATTTCAGTCATCGTAATTGACTCTGTTGCTGCTTTAACTCCAAAAGCTGAAATTGAAGGTGAGATGGGAGATCATCATGTTGGTCTTCAGTCTAGATTAATGAGTCAAGCTCTTAGAAAATTAACTAGCTCTATATCAAACACTAATACAATGATGATTTTTATTAACCAAATAAGAATGAAAATTGGAGTAATGTTTGGAAGTCCTGAAACTACATCAGGTGGAAATGCATTAAAATTCTACTCATCTGTTAGAATGGATATTAGAAGAATTGGTGCAATTAAAGATAAAGAAGAAATTATTGGAAACTCAACAAGAGTTAAAGTGGTAAAAAACAAAGTTGCACCACCATTTAAAGTAGTTGAGTTTGATCTAATGTATGGCAAGGGTATTAGCAAAGTAGGTGAGTTGATAGACCTTGGAGCTAAAGCTGAGATTGTTGAAAAATCTGGAGCTTGGTATGCATACAAAGGTGAAAAAATTGGTCAAGGAAGAGAAAATGCCAAAATTTATTTAGAGCAAAATCCAAAAGTTGCTGCTGAAATTGAAATGGCAATTAGAGAAAAAGCAGGAGTGATTGCTAAAAAAATTGAAGGCAATCCACTAAATCCTGAAAAAATTGCTAAAGACCAAAAAGAACAAGTAGAAGTGAAAGAAGAAGAAGTTCCTTCTAAGAAGAATTAATTAATAGGTCATCTTTAATTATAAAAAGGCGCTTAATTTAAGCGCCTTTTTTCCCT
>JAYPCR010000040.1:0-5635 GCA_038124805.1 Candidatus Pelagibacteraceae bacterium | reverse complement strand
ATGAAAAAAATATATCTCAACCACAAACACTGTTCTAAATTTTGTGTCTTAGGTGGCTCGAGTTGCAGTTAAAATTTTAAAATAAACACATGAAAAGAAATAAAGGCAAAATTTTTTTTGGTATTATATTTTTTGGAATAGTATTTTTAAGCTATTTTTTTGATTTAACAGAAATACTTTCTTTAGAAGTTATCAAAAATTCTTATCAAGATCTTAGATTGCTAGTAAATGAAAATTATTATTTCTATTATATTATTTTCTTTTTGATCTATGTAGTGGTAACAGCATTTGCTTTACCAATCTCATTAGTCAAAACACTATTAGCTGGTGCATTATTTGGATTTTGGCCTGGTTTAATATTAGTATCTTTTGCAAGTTCAGTTGGTTCTACATTTTGTTTTTTGTTTTCAAGATTTGCTTTAAGAGCTTATGTTCAAAAAAGATTTAGTAATTATCTCGAGAAAATTAACAAAGGTATAGCAATAGACGGATGGCTGTATTTATTGTTTTTAAGATTAAGTCCTGTATTTCCTTTTTTTATTATCAATTTAGTTTTTGGTTTAACTAAAATGAAAACTTTACATTTTTATATAGTTTCTCAAATAGGAATGTTTGTAGGTACAGCTATTTTTGTTAATGCTGGAGTACAAATTGGCAATCTTAATTCATTTGATGAAATTTTATCTGCTAATATAATTTTATCTTTAACTTTAATTGGACTATTCCCTTTATTAATTAAATACCTATATAAAAGGTTCAAATATGGACAAGTCAATAAACAAGTTTATTAAAACAGAATGTGGTATTAATGAATATCACCGACTTAAAATTTTATCTAAAAAAAACATATTTTATAAAATAAGATTTTATTGGTTTGTCTCAATAGCAACGCTTAGAGATTATTTTAAAAATTAATGTCAATTTCAGTTATTATTCCAGTAGGTCATAAAGATGACAACTTTAGCTTAATTGATCAAATTAAGAGTAAGTTTAAAGATTTTGAGATTATTATTGCTGCCTCTTATCAAAATACAAAAGTTAAAGAGCAAAAGGATAATGTTGATCAATTATTATCAATTCACAATTCAACAAGAGCAAAAGCTTTAAATGCAGGTGCTCAAATTGCAAAAAATGATCTTTTGTGGTTTTTGCACTTAGATAGCGACATTTCATTAATTGAAGACATAGATTTTAGTAAAGTCGATGAAGACAAAATCAATACGTTTTTACTTAAATTTAAAGACGATAAACTTAAATATAATGCAAAAGGAGCTAACTTTAGAACTGCCTATCTAGGTTTACCATTTGGAGATCAATCTTTTATTATTCATAAAAAAATCTTTAATTTCATTGGATCCTATTCTGAAAGTTTAGCAAAAGGTGAAGATCATGATTTAATATGGAAGGCAAAAAAAATTGGTATTAAAGTTAATTTAATTAAGAGATTTATCACAAGTTCACCAGCAAAATATGAAGCTAATCCTATAATTCAAACTTTAAGTACTATTAAGGATACTATAGCTCAAATTTTTCAGTTTAGAAAAAGTAGAGCAAATTTTGCTGTATGTCATTTTGTTAAAGATCCACAATCAACCAAATCAAAAACAAGATTAAGAAATGAATTGTCTGATGAATTTGTAAATGAGATTAATGAAAACTTAATGGAGATTGTCTCTAATAATATCAAAGAAATTAAATCCAATAATCAAATTCATCAAATTATTGTAACAGAAAAAGATTCTAAAGATTATGCTGTTGAATTTTCAAAACTTGCAAATGGTTTGTATATCTCCTCACAAAAAGAATTAGGTTTAACAATGCGTGAAGTTATAGAATTTAATTTAAAATATTTTCAAAAAGTTGTGATCGTTGGTTCAGATATTCCATTTTTAACTGCAAAAGATATTACAGATAGTTTAAAAATTAAGTCAGCTAAAAATGTTTTTTATCCAACTTTAGATGGTGGTTTTTGTTTATTAGCTACATCAGATAAAAGTATATTAGATGTTATTCACACTATTAAATATGGAACTGATACTGTTTTGACTGATCTAACAAAAAAAGTTTCTAAATTATTTATCCATAACAAATTTTATCAAGATATTGACGTTAAAGAGGATTTAAGTGCTGTTTATAAATCTCTAAAAGATAAAGTTTATTCTTTAAATGTTTTACAAAAAAAACTTTACACTCTTTTATATTCTAAACAAAAAGATTTTACTGAATAATTATTTTTTCAAAGGTCTTAAAATAAGTTTTAATAATTTTTGTTCTTCATCTCCTTCAACACCTATTGGCATATTTAATTTTCTTTCAAATAAACTTTTTGATCTAAAAATCTTATCCCACCAACTAAAAATAGTTGAATAATTTGCATCTGTTTCGGATTGCCTTTTATGATGGTGGACCCAATGTATAGAAGGGGTTACTATTATTTTTGATAGTATATTTTCAAAATTTTTTGGAAGGTTAATATTTGAATGGTGAAATATTGAGCTTAACAAGATCATAGCCTCAATAACTAGCAAATTTATTAGGTTAATATTGAACAATATTATGATCACGGATCTTACTAGAGCACTTAATATTACTTCACCAAAATGAAATCTAACCCCAGAAGAAATATCTAAAGTTTCATCGAGATGGTGAACGTGATGAAATCGCCATAATAGTGGGATTTCATGATTTAATCGATGCCACCAGTATAAAAATAAATCAATAACAAGTAATTGAAAAATAAAACCAACAATCAAATTTTCAAATTTGAAATATGGATGAACTTCAATTTGAGTAGCAGCAATTGTTATCGGCAATATAATTATTGGGGTAATGCCAATATTTATCAACCAAAAGAAAATATTTTTACCTAGTCTATTAAGTTTATTTTTTAAATGATTTTTTTGCTTAGGAAATAAAATTTCAAGTATAATAAAAAAAATAATTCCAAAAAAAACGATTGAACTTTTTAAAATCATTAAATTTTAATTTTTAAGCTAAATGCTTATCAAAAAAACTGATAGTTCTGTCCCACGCTAAATTTGCATTTTGCTCATCATATCGTGGAGTAGAGTCGTTATGAAATCCATGATTACAACCCATATACATATGAGCAGTATAGTCTTTATTATTACTTTTTAATGCTTCTTCATATTCTGGCCAACCTTTATTAATTCGTTCATCTAGTTCAGCATAATGAAGTAGTAGAGGTGATTTAATTTTTGGAACATCATTAGAGTTTGCTTGGCTTCCATAAAAAGGAACTGAAGCAGATAGTTCTGGATAAGCAACAGCTAAAGCATTACACACACCACCACCATAACAAAATCCTACCGCACCAATTTTTTTATTGGTATCTTCATGATTGTATAAAAATTCAAATCCATTAAAAAAATCATTTAATAATTTTTCACGATCAATTTTACTTTGCATTGCTTTGCCATCCGCATCGTTACCAGGATAACCACCTAGACTACTTAACCCATCTGGTGCAAGAGCAATGTAACCTGCTTTTGCAACTCTTCTTGCAACATCTTTAATATATGGATTTAATCCTCTATTCTCGTGAACCACTAAAACAGCAGAAGTTTTTCCTGTCACCTTTGTAGGTTTTACATAGTAGCCTGTAATCGTTCCGTTTCCATTTGCACTTTGGTAGGTAATATTATTTGCTTTAATATCTGGATCATTGAAACTCACTTGTTCTGCTAAAGCATAATTTGGTGCCAAGCTATTAAAAACACTTAAAGCTGTAACTCCTACAGCTGTATATTTTCCAATGTTTTTTAAAAATTCTCTTTTAGTTATTTTGCCATGAGCGTAATGATCGTAAAGTTCAAGAATTCTTTGATCAAAGTCTTTTGCTGTAAGTCTTTTATTTTCCATAATCAATTATACATTTTCAATTAATAGTTCGGCAACATTTATGATTGCCTTATAATGTCGTTGTATTACCTAGTTTTATCACTATATATCTCGTGAAATGTCAGATAATCAAATTATCATAGATAATCTATCAAAAGCTTATAATAACGGTTTCAAAGCACTTAAAGGTGTAAGTCTAAATATAAAAAAAGGTGAAATCCTTGCAATGTTAGGTCCTAATGGTGCAGGTAAAACTACATTAATTAGTATCATTTGTGGAATTGTAACTCCTACTGGAGGTAAAGTTACTGTTGATGGCTTTAATATTATTGACGATTATCGAGAGACACGATCAAGAATTGGATTAGTACCACAAGAATTAACTTTAGAACAATTTGAAACAGTTTTTAATAATGTCTCTTATTCAAGAGGTTTATACGGCAAAAAACCAGATAAAAATCATATAGAAAAAATTTTAAAACAATTAAGTCTTTGGGATAAAAAAGATTTAAGATTAAGACAGTTATCTGGAGGAATGAAACGAAGAGTTTTAATTGCAAAAGCTCTTTCTCATGAACCAACTATTTTATTTTTAGATGAACCTACTGCTGGAGTAGATGTTGAATTAAGAAAAGACATGTGGAAGGTAGTAGAGGATTTAAGAAAAACTGGAGTAACGATTATTTTAACAACACATTATATTGAAGAAGCAGAAGCAATTGCGGACCGTGTTGCTGTTATTAACCAAGGGGAAATTATAGTTGTTGATGACACCAAAGAATTATTAAAAAAAATGGGTCATAAAAAATTGACAGTTGATTTACAAGAAGAAATTTTAGAAATACCAAATAGTTTAGATAAATATAATTTAGTATTAGGATCGAATAAGATGTCTTTAGATTATACTTATAATGTTCAAGCTAAACAAACTGGTATAACTAATTTATTACAAGATTTAAAAGATGCAGGTCTAAAACTTAAAGATTTAAAAACTGAACAAAGTACGCTTGAAAAAATTTTTGTAAGTTTAGTGAAGGAGAATAATGAAATTTAATTTTTATGCATTTAAAGCAATCTATCTTCATGAGATGGATCGGTTTAGAAGAACATTAACACAATCTCTATTATCACCTGTGTTATCAACTTCTTTATATTTTATTGTGTTTGGATCCGTCATTGGTGGTTATGTAGAAAATATCGATGGGGTAAGTTATGGATCTTATATTGTACCAGGTTTATTGATGCTAACTTTGTTAACTCAATCTATCAGTAATACTTCATTTGGAATTTTCTTTCCAAAGTTCAACGGAACAATTTACGAAATACTAGCAGCACCCATATCAACTTTTGAAGTTGTATTAGCTTTTGTTGGAGCAGGGGCCACTAAAACATTAATTGTTGGAGTAGTCATTTTTATTACTTCTTTATTTTTTGTTGAAGTAACCGTTATGCATCCATTATTGATGGTTTTTTTACTTGTCTTAGTCGCATTTACATTTGCATTATTTGGATTTTTAATTGGATTAATGAGTTCTAATTTTGAACAAATGTCGATTATTCCAACATTAGTAATCACTCCAATGGTATTTTTAGGTGGAAGTTTATATTCATTAGATATGTTGCCACCTTTTTGGCAAACAGTTACTTATTTTAATCCAGTAGTATATTTAATAAATGGCTTAAGATTTGCCTTTTATGGAGTATCGGACTTTAATATCTGGATTAGCATTAGTTCCATGGTCATATTCCTAGTTATCTGTGTGACGGTCGTAAC
>JAYPCR010000039.1:0-5651 GCA_038124805.1 Candidatus Pelagibacteraceae bacterium | reverse complement strand
CAAATATTCAATGCAAAAATTAGATTATTCCATTGAGCTTTGTTTGGTTTTCTTTTTGAAACAATTTTAAAATCATTAATTTTAAATTTTATCAGGTCCTCTGATTGAGTTAGGATTGCTTCATTTGTAGAGTTAAATCTTACAATTTCATTGAGTGAAAAATTTTTAGCATCAATAATTCTTAAATTTTTTTTAGATTTAAGAATTTTAAGAGCATCATTTTCAAAGCCATTTGCAATTATTACTTCAAGAAAAATTTTATTTAATTCTAAAGCTAGATCTTTTTTTATTTTAAAATTACAGGAAACTATTCCTCCAAATGCACTAGTTGGATCACAAGACAGAGCCGATTTATAGCTTTCAAGATCATTTTTTTTAATTGAAACACCGCATGGATTAGCATGTTTAACGATTACTGTGCCACGATTTAAGGGTAAAGATTTAGAGATTGTTAAAGCTGCAAAAATATCATTGTAATTGTTATAACTGAGCTGTTTACCATGTAATTGCTTGATGCTTAAATTTTCATATTTAGAATATATGGCGCTCTCTTGATGAGGATTTTCACCATATCTTAGTTTTTCAACTAAATTTCCGTAAAATAATTTTTTTTTGGGAAAGTTAGTATTAGCTAACTTGTTGAAGTAGTTTGAAATTACAGCATCATAGTAAGCCGTTTCAGTAAATGCCATTTGAGACATTTTTTGTCTAAATTCAAGTGTAGTAGCGCCATTATTAATTTCTAGCTGATTAATTAATTCATCATATTGTTCAGGTGCAGTGATTACAGTAACATCGTTATAATTTTTTGCTGCTGCTCTAACCATAGTTGGACCTCCAACATCAATATTTTCTATAATTTTTTTATGGTTATTTGTATTGCTAAGGGTTTTTTCAAACGGATAAAAATTTACTACTACTAAATCAATATTTTCAAAGTTATTTTTTTTTAAATCATTCTGATGAATTTTATTATTTCTTTTATTAAGAATTCCAGCATGAATTTTTGGATGGAGTGTTTTTACTCTTCCTTCTAAAATTTCAGGTGAGTTAGTAAATTCTGATACTTCAGTACAATCAAATTTTAGTTTTTTAATTTCTTTGTAGGTGCCTCCAGAACTTATAATTTCAATTTTATTTTTTTTTAGACATTTCAATAGTGTTTTAAGATTTTGCTTATCAGATACAGATATAAGTGCTTTTTTTATTTTGCTCATCTTAATTTAGTTAATTCCCATTTAATATTTTCGACTTCACCAGCTGTAAAACCAGTAATAAAAATATTTTGATTTTCAGTATATGAATTTTTATTACCGAAATATAAACCATTATCAATGTTTATATCAAAGTTATCGCATGTAAATTTCCAACCCTCATCCTCTATATCAATTAGGATTGCTTTTTTATCTTGAGTTTTCATAATTTTTGTATTGGGCTCTAAATGAAAACGAATATCAAATTTAAGCTTTTTATTTGAACTTTTGTTGATGATTTTATCATTACCAACAAACTTAAATTGTTCTGGATAAAATTCAATTTCTCTTTCATGAATAGAATTGAAAAGTTTTAAATATCCATCATGGGATGCATTAATTTTCCAATAATTTTTTTCATTAACTATATTTTTTTTTAAAATTTTTAAACCTTTTTCAAGTTCGAATTTTAATCTATTAATTTTTGAAAATTTACAAGATGAATGATCCTCGATTAAAAGAGTACTATGTGTGGCTGTAGATCTAGAGAGTTCATTTAATTTAATATTATTTCCATTGTAATAACCACAGTTAGAAATTAGTTTTTTATTGTTTGATATAATTTCAAAAGATAAAGCACCAGATTGATATTCTTTGGAAAAATTTTTGCTTGGGCTAGATCCAATATCCATTATTAAAGATATTTTTTTATTTTTTAAAATTGCATACCCACTAAAGTCATTGCTTTGATTAGAAAATTTATAACCTAATCTTTTTAGGTATTGATCAAACTCAAGGTTATTTGAAATATTGTTGCCATTAAACAACAAGTCTTTACCTATGTTTTGCCACATAAAAGCATAACCTTGGCCCAAATAATAAATTGTTTCATCAATAAATTCTGGAACAGCATTTTGAGACTCTTTAATCCACTCTCTGATTAAAATAAAATATTTTAGATAAAATGTTAGCTGTTTAAAACTTCTAGATTTTGGAAAACCCTGGTTATCAATTGAAGCAGCAACAGCTTTTTTTAAAGTATTTAACCCATAGTTAAGATAATTTTTTTCATCTTGATAACAAAGACCAACCAATACTATTGATGCACAACCAATGATTTTATCTTCAATGGATTTAGATTTGTTTATTTCTTGAATTAAATGGTTGGCTTGTTTTTGAATTATTCCATTAAAATCATCTTGGTATGCTTTATCACTATTTTCATAAGTTAAATGATAATTAGACAGTAAAGCTATTATTCTTTTAGCTGTAATATCAAATTCCCAGCTTTTTGAGTTATATTTGTAATTATTTTTTATCCAATTATTTACTATTGTTTGGGTAGTACTTTTTGAAGATTTTAGATCTAAACTAAAAAACCAAAAAAAATTATTTAATCTTTTAAATTCTTTTTCACTAATGTTTTTTTGGTTCCACAACATTTCAGATGAAAGATCATCAATTTTAAATTTTTTTGCTTGATATTTAATTAATGAAGATAGTAGGTGGGGACTAGGTTTATATTCTAGTTTTTCATTATAAATTTTTGAAATTTTTTTATCATATAGACTTGAGTTTAAGTAAATATTCCCAAACTGATTTAATAGATTATTATAAAATTGATTGAAGTACTTTAAGGGATTTTTAAAAATCATTAATTTATTCTGTCTTTAATAAATCAATATTCTTTTTAATGTCCCCGTTATTACTTTTAAAAATTGTAGTACCAGAAACTAGAATATTTGCTCCTGCCTCAATTGCTAATTTGTAATTCTCAAAATTTATTCCTCCATCAATTTCAATGTCAAAATTAATGTTTTTTTCTAATTGAATTTTTCTTAATTCTTTGATTTTAGATAAAACTTCAGGCATAAATTTTTGCCCACCAAACCCTGGATTAACACTCATAATTAAAACTAAATCAATTTTATCTAAATGATCTAAAATTAAATCTATTTTAGTTTCAGGATTTAAAGAAACCCCAACCTTTTTTTTTAATTCTTTAATTCTTAATATAGATTTTTCTAAATCCTCTGTTGCCTCTGGATGGATAGTAATAATATCTGCACCAGCGTCTGCATAAGCATCTATATATTTATGAACAGGAGAAATCATTAAATGAACATCAAATTTTAAAGAGCAATGATTTCTAAGGGCTTTAATAACTGGTGGACCTATTGTTAAGTTTGGTACAAAATGACCATCCATTACATCAACATGAATCATGTCAGCGCCACCTTCTTCTAGTCTTTTTATTTCATTACCAAGCTGACTAAAATCTGCAGATAATATAGATGGTGAAATTTGAATTTTTTTCATTGATTGTATTAACTTACTACTATCAATTATAATTTGAATTTGAATTAATTTTTACCAAAAATTCGATAAATTTCTTGAGCTATTTCACTTTCTAAAGGAAAAGATAGCATACCCATTACTGAGTAACCTAGTAAATAAGGCATTGCGTAAAATCTGAATAAATAGAAAAACCAAGCCACATACAACGGCACAAAGATTGGAATAAGAAAGCTTGGCGTAATAAACTTAAATAAATTTATTATTGGATTGGTTAATTTTACAAAAATCTTCATGAAAAAAAATTCTGAATCTTCTCTTTGGAATAAATTCATTGCGGATCTGCCAATTAAAGTCCACATGATTAGACCTAAGATGTAATCAATAATTAGAATATATATTGGCATAATTTATAAGAGGTATTTTAAAAGGGGCGGATAGACCGCCCCTTAAAATTAATTATTTTTATTTGCTACCTAAGATAGTTTTACCACTTGGTATACGAACTTCGTCCACCATAGCTTGAGTAGCTTTATCTGGTGCGTCAGTCATTAAACTAACAACTACCATAGCGATTAAGCTAACTGGTGCTCCGATGATACCGAAACGTAAGTGGTCAATACCTAACCAAGGTGTTTGGGCCATAAATTTAGGACCAACATAGATTAGATAAGCTGTTCCTGCAGCAAGACCTAGAACCATACCTGCGATAGCTCCTGCTCTGTTTGCTCTCTTCCACCATACACCTAAAACAAGTGGGAAGAACAATCCAGACATAGCAAAGTCGAATGCCCAAGCAACCGCACCAAGGATACTAGTGATCCTCATTGATGCAATGTATGCTCCAGCAGCACCGATTACTACTAGAAGTATTCGAGCTACGATTAGTCTTTTTGCAACGTCTGCTTTAGGGTCAATGATTTTGAAATATAAATCATGAGATAAAGCATTCGCGATTGCAAGAACTAAACCATCCGCAGTTGACATAGCAGCAGCCATACCACCCGCAGCAACAAGTCCAGAGATTACATATGGTAATCCAGCAACTTCAGGAGTTGCTAACACTACAACGTCACCTCTCATAAACCATTCATTTAACTGAAGAACACCGTCTCCGTTAAAGTCAGCTATGAATACTTGTTTAGCAGCAGACCAGTTTTGTACCCATTCAATAGCTTGTACATCAGCAATTGATTTACCGATAATACCTGTTGCTAATGTTGGATCCATTAACTGAAGTTTAGATAATGTTGCTAACATTGGTGCAGATGAATATAGCAAGAAGATAAAGAACAGTGACCAAGCCACTGATTTTCTTGCTGACTTCACTGATGGAGTTGTAAAGTATCTCATTAGGATGTGTGGTAAAGAAGCAGTTCCTACCATCATACAAATTGCTAATGAAATAAATTTCCAAGCAGCCATACCGCCTGCAGGTACCGCAGAGTGAGGATTAGAAATGTAAGCTAATCCACCTGGTACACCCGCAGCTTTAATATCTGCAGCAGCGTTTTTAACTAGACCATATTGAGCTTCAAGTTCAGCAAGTCTTTGAACTTCATCCCCTAACATTAAGTGAGGAAAGAATCCAAAGCCATTTTTGTTACTCATCCAGAAAATTGGAAGTAAGTATGCTATAATCAATACGATGTACTGAGCTACTTGTGTCCAAGTAACCGCTCTCATTCCACCTAACATTGAACATAACAAAATACTTATTAATCCAACCCAGACACCTAACTCAAATGGTATTCCAAGCGCTCTAGAAGCAATTGTTCCTGTTGCGTTAATTTGAGCTGTCACGTAAGTGAAAGATGCTAATACCAAAACAATTACAGCACAGAATCTAGCTAAAGATCCACCGTATCTTGTTCCAATAAAATCTGGCACAGTGTAACAACCGAATTTACGTAAGTATGGTGCTAATAGTGATGATACTAAAATGTATCCCCCAGTCCAACCGACCAAGAAAGCCATATAAGTATAACCACCAAAGTAAATTCCACCAGCCATTGCTACGAACGATGCTCCTGACATCCAGTCAGCTGCAGTCGCCATACCATTGAATACTGTTGGAACTTGACGTCCAGCAACATAGTACGCATCAACTTGAATAGTTCGTGATAACCAACCAATTAAGGCATATATCAAAACTGTAAAGGC
>JAYPCR010000038.1:4527-5861 GCA_038124805.1 Candidatus Pelagibacteraceae bacterium | reverse complement strand
CTTAGGAACCAATATGGCAACATGTGAAGGTTCGAGTCCTTTTCGCCCTACCATTTAAAAATTATGAAAATAACTGTAGAAAACATTAAAGGTTTAAATAAAGACATTAAAGTCTTTGTTGATAAGGCAACAATTAATTCATACATGGATGAAAAGTATGAAGAGATTAAAGGTACAGTTAATTTAAAAGGTTTTAGACCAGGAAAAGTTCCTAAAGAAATTTTAAAAAGACAATTTGGTCAAGCAATTTTTGGGGAAGTTTTAGATAAAGTTATAAAAGAAACTTCGACAAAAGCTCTAGAGGAAAATAAAATTAAGCCTGCAGGACAGCCAAAATTTGACTTAAAAACTTATGGTGAAGATAAAGATTTAGAATATGTAATTTCAGTTACAGAGTTGCCTAAAGTTGAAATAAAGTCCATCGATAATATTAAATTTGATGAATACACAGTAAAAATTGACTCAACTGAAACAGATAAACGAATTAAAGAAATAGCTAAAAATCAACCAAGTTTTAAAGATGCTCCAGTAGAAACTAAAGCTACAGAAGGGGATTTAGTTGCTTTTGATTATAACGCCACAGTAGATGGAAAAGAGTTCAAAGGAAGTGAAGGAAAAAATACACAATTAGTTTTAGGTAAAGATCTTTTTTTAAAAGGTTTTGATAAACAGTTAATTGGAGTAAAAAAAGATGAAGAAAAAATAGTTGAAGCAACTCTTCCAGAAAACTTTCCTGAAAAAGAATTGGTAAATAAAGTAGCAAAATTTAATTGCAAAATTATTAACGTAAAAAAACCAGAAGAAGTAAAAATTGATGATGATTTTGCAAAAAATTTAGGAGCTAAAGATTTAAATAATTTAAAAGAGTTAATCACTAAACAAATTAATGATGAATATAAAAATTCATTAGACCGATTAGCAAAAAATCAAATTTTAAAAGAAATTGAAAAAATTGAAGTTAATGAAATTCCTGAGAATTTAATTGATGAAGAAGTAAAAATACTTTCTCAAGGAATGTCAGAAGAAGATGCTAAAAAAAGTAAGAAAAACTTTGAAAATTTAGCAAAAAAAAGAATTAAAGTTGGTTTAATTTTAAATGAGTTTGGTGAACAAAATAATGTTAAAGTTACTGAACAGGAAGTTCAAGCCGAAGTTCAAAAACAACTTAGAATGATGCCAGGTCAAGAAAAAATGGTAATGGATTTTTATCAAAAAAACCCATCTGCATTAGCAAGCCTTAGAGGCACAGTATATGAAGAAAAAATTATTGATCAAATAAAGATTAAAGCAAAAGCAAATAAAAAAGAAATTACAAAAGATGAAGCTGAAAAAAT
>JAYPCR010000038.1:0-4427 GCA_038124805.1 Candidatus Pelagibacteraceae bacterium | reverse complement strand
TGAAAAAAAAGCCTCCTCTAAAACTGAGAAAGAAACAAAAAAAGGCCAAATAAAAACAACTGCAAAAAAAACATCAGCTAAAAAGCCAAAAAAAGTTAGCAAAAAGTAATCTCAAGTTGTATAAGTTAAATCGAATCAACTTATGACAACAAATATATCTGAACACATGAGTACTCTAATTCCAATGGTTGTAGAACAATCAAGCAAAGGTGAAAGAGCTTATGATATTTATTCAAGATTATTAAAAGAGAGAATTATTTTTTTAACGGGGCCAATCAATGATAACGTTGCATCTTTAGTCACTGCTCAGCTTTTATTTCTTGAAGCTGAAGATCCTAAAAAAGAAATTTATCTTTATATTAATAGTCCAGGTGGTTTAGTTACAGCTGGTCTTGGAATTTATGACACTATGCAATATGTAAAGCCTGATATTTCAACTCTTTGTATTGGTCAGGCTGCATCAATGGGATCTTTTTTATTAGCAGCTGGTACAAAAGGAAAAAGATTCTCATTACCAAATTCAAGAGTAATGGTTCATCAACCTTCGGCGGGTTATCAAGGTCAAGCTACAGACATTGAAATTCACGCTAATGAAGTGCTAGCATTAAAAAAAAGATTAAATGAAATTTATTCAAAACATACTGGTAAATCTGTTGATGAAATTAAAACTGCTCTTGAAAGAGATAATTTCATGACTGCCGAAGTTGCAAAAGATTTCGGATTAATCGACGCTGTAGTAGAAAAAAGAACCTAACCTACTATATATAGAAACAACCTGTAATCGAACTTGATTACCATGACTCTTATATAATAAAGTAAGTTAATTGATTCGTTATAAAAATTATGAACACAAGTAATAAAAATATCCTTTACTGTTCTTTCTGCGGAAAAAGCCAGCATGAAGTTAGAAAACTTATAGCCGGACCTACAGTATTTATTTGTGATGAATGTGTCGAACTTTGTATGGATATCATTAAAGAAGAAAGCAAAGATACATTTGTTAAACATCAAGATGGTTTACCTTCACCAAAAGAAATTTGTGCAGTTTTAGATGATTATGTAATTGGCCAAGATCATGCAAAAAAAGTTTTATCTGTTGCAGTTCATAATCATTACAAGAGATTAAACTATGAAAATAAAACTAGCAAAAATGTAGAACTTTCAAAATCTAATATTTTGTTAGTTGGACCAACTGGCTGTGGTAAAACTTTATTAGCCCAAACATTAGCAAGAATTCTAGATGTACCTTTCACTATGGCAGACGCTACAACTTTAACAGAAGCAGGTTATGTGGGAGAAGATGTTGAAAATATTATTTTAAAACTTTTACAAGCTGCAGATTATAATGTTGAAAAAGCTCAAAGAGGAATAGTTTATATCGATGAAGTAGACAAGATAAGTAGAAAATCTGAAAACCCATCTATTACTAGAGACGTTTCTGGAGAAGGTGTTCAACAAGCCTTATTAAAAATTATGGAAGGAACTGTTGCGAGTGTTCCACCACAAGGTGGTAGAAAACATCCACAACAAGAATTTTTACAAGTAGATACGACGAATATATTATTTATTTGTGGAGGAGCTTTTGCTGGATTAGACAAAATTATTTCACAAAGAGACAAAGGTACCTCTATTGGTTTTGGTGCTGATGTAAAAAATGCTCAAGATAAGAAAACTGGTGAGTGGATGAAAAGTCTTGAACCAGAAGATTTATTAAAATATGGATTAATTCCTGAGTTTATTGGAAGACTACCTATGATTGCTACTCTTGAAGATCTTGATGAAAAATCATTAATTAAAATTTTGCAAGAACCAAAAAACTCATTAACAAAACAATACCAGGAATTGTTTAAATTAGATGGTGCTAAATTAACCTTTAAAGATGCAGCGCTTAAAGAAATTGCATTGAAAGCCATTCATAAAAAAACAGGTGCAAGAGGTTTAAGATCTATTCTTGAAAATATTTTATTGAAGACAATGTATGATTTGCCAAGTCAGGATAATATTGAAGAAGTAATCATCGATGCCAATACTGTTAAAGGAACCTCAGAGCCTATTTTGGTACATTCTAAAAACGATAATAAAGGTAAATCTGGCAAAACATCAGCGGCTTAATAACCTTAATAAATCCTAAAAAGCTATTGCAATATTCTATATAATATCCATATTTAAGTCATGGATGTCAAAATATCATTACCACTTTTGCCTCTAAGAGACATAGTAGTTTTTCCTAGTATGGTAATCCCTTTGTTTGTTGGTAGGGATAAATCTATTTCAGCTTTAAATGAAGTGATGAAGAAGGATAAAAAAATCATTTTAGTAACTCAAAAAAATTCTGAGATTGATGATCCAAAAAAAACAGACATTTTTATGTATGGTTGTGAAGGAAGTATTTTACAATTATTAAAACTTCCTGACGGCACCGTTAAAGTTTTAGTGGAGGGTATCAAAAGAGTTAAAATATTAGATTTTAAGGATAATGAAAAGTTCATTATTTGCGATTACACTTATCACAATGATATTGTAGATAAAAATGAAGATCTCTTTCCACTAGCTGTTACAGCTGTTAGAAGATTGGAAAAATTAACTTCAATTAATAAAAAAGTTTCTAGCGAAACAATTAATACTATCAAACAGCTTAAAGATCCTTCTCAAATTGCTGATAATATAGCTTCGCACATCACTGCCACAATATCTGAAAAACAACAAATATTTGAAACAATTGATGTTAAGAAAAGATTAAACGCCATAATTAAGATTATGGAAAATGAAACTAGCATTATTGGAGTTGAAAAAAGAATTCGTGGTCGAGTTAAAACACAGATGGAAAAAACTCAAAGAGAATATTATTTAAATGAACAACTTAAGGCTATTCAAAAGGAATTAGGTGAAATTGAAGATGGCAAAGATGAAAGCACCAGTCTCAATAAAGCAATTCTTAAAGCTAAAATGCCTAAAGACGTTGAAAAAAAATGTTTACAAGAATTAAAAAAATTAAAAAACATGAGTCCAATGTCAGCAGAAGCTACTGTTGTAAGAAATTATTTAGATTGGATGACAGAACTACCGTGGCACAAAAAGAGTGAGGTTGATATTGATTTAGCAAAGGCTCTAAATATTCTTGATACCGACCATTTTGGATTAGAAAAAGTTAAAGAAAGAATTATAGAATTTCTAGCAGTGCAAAAAAGAATGGACAAAATTAAAGGTCCAATTCTATGCTTAGTAGGACCTCCAGGTGTTGGTAAAACTTCTTTAGGTAAGTCAATAGCAAAAGCGACCAATAGAGAATTTGTTAGAATGTCTGTCGGGGGTATGAGAGATGAAGCTGAAATTAGAGGTCATAGAAGAACTTACATAGGTTCGTTACCAGGTAAAATTATACAAATGATGAAAAAAGCAGGTACCAAAAATCCTTTAATTTTATTAGATGAAATTGATAAAATTGGAAACGATTATCGAGGTGATCCTTCATCGGCATTATTAGAAGCTCTAGATCCAGAACAAAATACAACATTTAATGATCATTATTTAGAAGTTGATTATGATTTGTCAGATGTAATGTTTGTAACTACTGCAAACACACTTAATATACTACCTCCATTATTAGATAGGATGGAAGTTATTCGATTAGCAGGTTACACAGAAGATGAAAAAATTAGTATAGCTAATAAGTATTTATTACCTAAACAAATTAAAGATAATGGTGTTAAGGAAAATGAAATGAAACTTGAAGATAATATTATTCAAGAAGTAATTAGAAGCTATACTAAAGAGTCTGGAGTAAGAAATTTAGAAAGAGAAATATCTAAACTAGCTAGAAAAGTTGTTAAAAAAGTTGTCGCTGGTGAAGAAAAAGAAGTTTTAATAAATAAAAAGAATTTATCTGATTTTTTAGGAATACCTAAATTTAAATTTGGAGAGCTTGAAGCAGAAGATAGAGTAGGTATAGTGACCGGCTTGGCTTGGACTGAATATGGAGGAGAAATATTAAAAATAGAAACTGTTACGATGCCTGGTAAGGGTAGAATGCAAATTACAGGAAAATTAGGTGATGTAATGCAAGAGTCTGTTAAAGCAGCAAAATCATTTGTTAGATCAAAATGTTTAGAATATGGAATTATACCTCCATTGTTTGAAAAAAAAGATTTTCATATTCATGTACCAGAGGGCGCAACTCCAAAAGATGGTCCTTCAGCAGGTATTGGGATGGTCACGTCGATCGTTTCATCTATTACAAATAATCCAGTGAGAAGAGATGTTGCTATGACTGGTGAAGTCACATTAACGGGACAGGTATTACCTATTGGTGGTTTAAAAGAAAAATTATTAGCCGCACATAGAGCAGGAATTAAAGAGGTGCTCATACCAAAAGAAAATGAAAAAGATTTGGTTGATATGCCAAAAAAAATAATTGATGAAATTAAAAT
>JAYPCR010000037.1:0-5961 GCA_038124805.1 Candidatus Pelagibacteraceae bacterium | reverse complement strand
ATTGGCAAAAACCAAAATATCCAAAAATAGATTATCAAGATTTATATTATTATTCGGCACCTAAAAGTATGGATAATAAACCAAAAAGTTTAGATGAATTGGATCCTAAATTATTGGAAACATATAAAAAACTTGGAATACCTTTACAAGAACAAGCAAGATTAAATGGGATAGCTGTAGATGCAGTTTTTGACTCTGTTTCTGTAGCAACAACTTTCAAAGAAGAGTTAAATAAACTAGGAATTATTTTTTGCTCAATGTCAGAAGCTATTCAAAAACATCCGGAGCTTGTTAAGAAGTATCTTGGAACAGTAATTCCAACATCGGATCATTTTTTTGCTACATTAAATTCTGCAGTATTTACTGATGGCTCATTTGTTTATATTCCAGAAGGAGTAAAATGTCCGATGGAGCTATCAACATATTTTAGAATCAATGCTTCAGAAACTGGACAATTTGAAAGAACTTTAATTATTGCAGACAAAGGAAGTTATGTAAGTTATTTAGAGGGATGTACTGCACCTATGCGAGACGAAAATCAATTACATGCAGCAAATGTAGAATTGATTGCGCTTGATGATGCTGAAATTAAATATTCAACTGTACAAAATTGGTACCCTGGAGATAAAGATGGAAAAGGTGGTATTTATAATTTTGTAACTAAAAGAGGATTGTGCAAAGGTAAAAATTCAAAAATTTCATGGACTCAAGTTGAGACAGGTTCAGCAATCACGTGGAAATATCCAAGTTGTATTTTAAAAGGAGATAATTCTGTTGGAGAATTTTATTCTATAGCAATTACAAATAATCATCAAAAAGCAGATACAGGAACAAAGATGATTCACTTAGGCAAAAATACTAAAAGTAAAATAATTTCTAAAGGTATATCAGCTGGAAATTCAGATATGATGTATCGAGGGTTGGTTGATATCTCTGCAAAAGCTGAAAATTCAAGGAATTTTACGCAATGTGACTCGCTTTTAATGGGAAATAAATGTGGGGCACACACAATTCCATATATTAAAAATAAAAATTTAAATTCAAATATTGAACATGAGGCAACAACATCAAAAATAAGTGAAGAACAACTATTTTATTGTAATCAAAGAGGCCTAAATCAAGAGGAAGCGGTCAGTTTGATTGTTAATGGTTTTTGTAAAGAAGTTTTACAACAGTTGCCAATGGAATTTGCGGTAGAGGCTCAAAAATTAGTAGGTATAAGTTTGGAAGGAAGTGTTGGGTAAATGTTAACAATAAAAAATTTAAAAGCTAAAATTGATAATAAGGAAATTTTAAAAGGATTAAATTTAGAAATTAAACCAGGTGAAGTTCATGCAATCATGGGGCCTAATGGATCTGGAAAAAGTACATTATCGAATATTTTATCTGGTAAAAAGGGTTATGAAATAGAGGGTGAAGTTACTTTTGAAAATGAAAATTTATTTGATTTTGAAACAGAAGAAAGAGCACACAAAGGAATTTTTTTAGCATTTCAATACCCGTTAGAAATTCCGGGTGTTAATACAAATACTTTTTTAAAAACTTCTTTAAACTCAATTAAAAAAGCAAGGGGTGAAAAAGAGCTAGATGCAATAGAATTTTTAAAACTTGTAAAAGAAAAAGCATCTAAATTAAAATTTGATGAAAAAATATTATCTAGACAATTAAATGTAGGTTTTTCTGGAGGAGAAAAAAAGAAAAATGAAATTTTGCAAATGTCTATTTTGGATCCAAAGTTATCTATTCTTGATGAAACAGACTCAGGCCTTGATATTGATGCATTGAGAATTGTTTCTGAAGGTGTAAACTCTTTAAGAAATAATAAAAATTCTTTTTTAATTATAACTCACTATCAAAGATTATTAGATTATATTAAGCCTGATCATGTACATGTTTTAAAAAATGGTCAAATTATAAAATCAGGTGGTCCAGAATTAGCATTAAATTTAGAAAAAATTGGTTACGAGGATTTTAAATAATGGAAAATCAAATTAAACAAAACTATGAAAATTTTCTTTCAAAAGAAAAATTTAATGAGTCACAGATCAATTATAAAAAAATTAATTTAGAAAATTTTTTTAAGAAAGGTTTTCCTAATAAAAGACAAGAGGATTGGAAATTTTCTGATTTAAATCAGATTATAGAAACTAACATTAAAAATTTAAATTATATTTCAGAGATTGATAATAAAGATAATATTGAGCAAAATCCTATCAAAGATTTTGATCATAATAAAATTTTTATTGTTAATGGTCAAATCGTTAAGAGTGATTTAACTCACGAAGATGAGAATAAAATTATGATATCAGAGGATCAATCGATTGAGGAGGATGATCAGAAAAATTCTTTATTAAACTTAAATAATGCTCTTGTAGTTAAAAATTATAAAATTTATGTGTCAGATAATTATTTAGCTAAAAAACCCTTAATTATTTATCATAATGTCTTGGAAAATATAAAATCCAGCCTTGTTTCTCTTCGTCTAGATATTGATCTAGGTAAAAATAGCTCTTTAAAAGTTATAAATATTTTCAATGAAAGATCGAACAATAATCTGATTAATATAAGACAAAAGATCAATATTTCAGAAAATTCTATATTAGAAAAATTTATTTTAGACCAAAATGAAAATAATAATATTCGATATGCACATACTGATATAAATTTACAAAAAAATAGTCACTTAGAATTATTTATACTTTCAAAAGGTTCAAAATTTTTAAAGAATGATGTCATCTGTTCACTTAATGATGATCATGGATCTATTGCTTTAAACGGCATAATTAATCTTAATGATACAAAGCACCATGAAATTAAAACAGTCATAAATCATAATGAAGAAAATTGTAAAAGTTATCAATTAATAAAAACTGTTTTAAATGATCAATCAAAAAGTGTGTATCAAGGAAAAATTTATGTTAATTCTAAAGCTCAAAAAACAGATGGTTACCAATTAAGTAGAGCTCTTTTATTAAATCAACAAACTGAATTTAATGCAAAACCAGAATTAGAAATTTATGCTGATGATGTTAAGTGTTCTCATGGTTCAACCTCAGGAAATTTAGATGAAAATTCAATATTTTATTTAATGTCTAGAGGACTATCTTTAAGTCAGTCAAAAGAATTACTAATAAATGGTTTTTTGCAAGAAGTGGCTGAAAAAATTTCAGATAAACAAATACAACAACTAGTAAAAATAATTATGGGTATTCAAGAATGAACATTAGTGAAATAAAAAAACAATTTCCAATTTTTGATAATAAAGTTCAGAATAATGATTTAGTTTATTTAGATAGTGCTAATTCATCTCAAAAACCTAGAGTTGTAATTGATAGAATAAATGAGTTTTATAGTAAGCAATTTTCAAATGTAGGAAGAAGTGTTCATTACCTGGCAGTTGCAGCTACAAATTTATATGAAAATACTAGAACTTCAGTTCAAAGATATATTAATGCTAGAGATAAAAATGAAATTGTATTTACTAAAGGTGCCACTGAAGCACTAAACTTAGTTGCAAATACATTAGGTCAAAAATATCTTAATGAAGGTGATGAAGTACTGATAACAGAATTAGAACATCATTCAAATTATGTGCCATGGCATTTTTTAAGGAAATCGAAAAATATTAAAATTAATTTTGCAGAAATAAATGATGATGGAGATATACCTATTGAAAATATTGAAAGTAAAATTACACCTAAAACTAAAGTTATTTCAATTACTCATTTATCTAATGTTACAGGTGCAATACTTCCTATTAAAGAAATTTGTCAATTGGCTCATTCAAAGGGAATAATTGTTGTTGTTGATGGCTGTCAGGGAGCACCGCACTTAAAATTAGATATGCAAGATTTAGATTGTGATTTTTACGCAATCTCTTGTCATAAGATGTATGGTCCTACAGGATTAGGTATTCTTTATGGTAAAAAAAAATGGCTTGAAGAACTACCACCATATCAAGGTGGAGGAGGTATGATTAAAGAAGTTAAAAAAGATAGTATTTCCTATGGTGATTTACCAAACAAATATGAAGCTGGTACTATGGCTACTGCTCAAGTTATTGCTTTTGACCAATCAATAAAATTTTTAGAAGCTGTAGGAATTGAAAATATTATTAAACATGAAAAAGAATTAGTTGAATATGGACAGGAAATTTTAAGAAAAAATAATTCAGTAAAATTAATTGGAAACCCAAAAGAAAAGGGAGGAGTACTTTCATTTACTATTGAAGGTGTTCATCCACATGACATTGCAACAATTTTAGATGAAGATGGTATTGCTATCAGAGCAGGTCATCATTGCTGTCAAGTTTTGCATGATAAATTAGGTATCCCTGCAACTGCAAGAGCTTCTTTTGGAATTTATAATACTAAAGATGATCTTGACCAGTTAAATGAGTCTATAAATAATTGTAAAAAGATATTTGATTTAAAATGAACTTAAAAGAATTATATCAAGAAATAATTTTAGAGCATGGAAAGAATCCAAGAAATTTAACTAAAATTGACAATTTTAATAAAGATGCAAAAGGTAATAATCCGTTATGTGGAGATAATGTTCATGTTTATTTAAAATTAAATGAAGATAAAAAAGTTGAAGATATTTCTTTTGAAGGAAGCGGTTGTGCAATTTCAATGGCTTCTGCTTCTATAATGACAGATTTGGTTAAAGGTAGATCGGAAAATGAAGTTAAAGAAATTATAAATGATTTTTTAGGTATGATTAAAGAAAATCCAGAATTAAACTCTAAAAATTTAAAAGATGACGAAAGAACAAAATTGATGTGTTTATCAGGTGTAAAACAATATCCAATGAGAGTAAAATGTGCGACTTTATCTTGGCACACATTGGTTTCTGCATTTGACAACAATAAAGAAGAAGTTAAAACTGAAAATTAAATTATGACATTAAAAGAAAAAGTTATTGAAGAAATTAGAAAAATATACGACCCAGAATTACCAGTAAATATTTATGAGTTGGGTTTAATTTATGATGTACAAGTGGAAAATAATAATGCAAAAATCAAAATGACACTAACTACACCAAATTGCCCAGTTGCAGAGAGCTTGCCTAAAGAAGTTAAAGATGGTGCGATGCAAGTTGAGGGTATTGAAAATGTTGATTTAGAGCTAGTTTGGGATCCACCATGGAATAAAGATATGATGTCTGAAGCTGCAAAGTTGGAGTTAAATTTATAATGAATCCGATTATTAAGTTAAGTGATAATGCTGCTGTAAGAATTAAAGAAATAATGTCTAATGCAGAAAAAGAATCTATTGGAGTTAGAGTTTCAGTTAAATCAGGTGGATGTGCTGGAATGTCTTATGTAATGGAATATGCTAAATCAATTAATCCTAATGATGAAGTAATTGAAGATAAAGGTGTTAAGGTTTATGTAGATTCTGCTGCCGTAATGTATCTTTTAGGCACTGAAATGGACTATAAAAAGGAAGAATTTTCATCATCTTTTGTATTTAATAATCCCAATGAAACTGAACGTTGTGGTTGTGGAGAGTCCTTTAAAATAGGATAATCTTAATATCCCATTTTACGCATAGCAGTATTGCAATCAATGCATAACTAGTATATAAATTAGTTATGAATAAATTTGAATTTAAGAATCTTGTTAAATCTTTAAAAAAGTCTTTAAAACAAAGAACTTTTTTTAGAGACCTTAGAAAAGAAGTAGAAATTGGGGCGAACGGAACCCAAGACTACATTGTTAAAAAAGGTATTAACAAAGATACTATTGCTACAACTAGACAGTAATTAATTTAATTAACTACTGTAATACATCTCAAACTCTACAGGATGAGGTGCGTGTTCAAATTTATGTATTTCTTCAAACTTCAAAGCAATGTAGGCATCGATTTGATCATCTGTAAATACGCCGCCTTGAGTTAAAAACTCTCTATCTTTGTCTAAGTTTTCCATTGCTTCTCTTAAAGATCCACAAACTGT
>JAYPCR010000036.1:0-5972 GCA_038124805.1 Candidatus Pelagibacteraceae bacterium | reverse complement strand
TTTAATGGAATTCCATGTCCTATTATTTGAAAAAAACCTATTTCAACACAAGCTTTTTCAATTTTTTTAATAACCTCAAAAGCTTTTGAACTATTAAAACTATTTTTTATAATCGGAGAAATATCTATTGTTGGAATATAATTTTTCTTCATCGAATTGGATTTTCTGTAACGATTGGTTGATCTTTTACTTTTTCTCTAAAATAAATATATAACCCAGCCGATATAATAATAATTGAACCAACAATAGTTCTAGTTTCAGGAACTTCTTTAAATAAAAAATAGCCAGTGATACTTGCATAGATAATTAAAGAGTATTCAAATAAAGAAACTGTTGAAGGTGATGCAACATTGTATGCATTAAAAACTAATGCGAAAGCAAAAGCTCCACAACAACCCATTATTGATATAATCGGCCATGCCTCTGAAGGATTACTGAACCATTTTCTAAATATAAACTGTAAAGAAGGATCTGAGAAAGTATTAAATTTACCATCTCCAGCAAAAATAAAAAACAGCAAACTAATTATAATTGCTCCAATATAGAGATGCGCTAATTGAGTGTAGACGTTATCTTTTTCACTAGTAATTTTTAATATGATCATTGACGCTGCATAACACAATGCACAAGCAACAGGAGCGAGATTAATAATTTTAAAATTATCAAAATTTGGATTTAAAACTACAAATACTCCTATGAAACCAACTATAATTGCTCCAATTCTTCTTATTCCAATTTGTTCTTTTAAAAAAATTTTAGCAAATATTGATATAAAAAAAGGACTTGAGAAAAAAAGCGCATTAGCCATAGCTAATGTCATAAAGGTTAAGGAAATATAAAAAAAACTAAATCCACAAAAAAATAAGATAACTCTAAAAATAGTTAAAAAAGGATAATGACTAATTAAAATTAATTTTTTTTTAGTAAAGAACATAAACACTAAAAGCAAAACAAATGCGATTAAGGTTCTACCAAAATAAAGTTCATATAATGAAGTTTCATTATAGATAAATTTAATTAAAGCATCTTGAATTGAGAAGATTGCCATACCGATAAGAATAAAAGCAATACCTTTAGTATTATTTTCAATCGGTTTCATAGCCGAGCTATATCAAAAAAACATTACACTTTATATTTTATTAATATGTGCCATATTCAACTTATGATTTCAGAAGAAGATAAAATAATGATGGAAACCCTATACTGGTGGGGGATACCGACTTTATTTAGATGTAAAAATGATCCTGATCCTAAAAATTGTGATATTGCTTTGGTTGGGGTTCCGCATAGCACTGGTAATGGTACCACTGAAAGAGATCAGCATTTAGGACCAAGAGCAGTAAGAAATATTTCTGCAATGTTAAGAAGATCTCATTTTGATTACAAAATTGATCCTTGGAAATTAAAAAAAATTCATGATCTTGGAGATGTTCCTTTCCCTGAAGCAAACAATAATGAAAAATGTATAGAGAGAATTTCTGAATTTTATGACCATATTGAAAAAGCAGGTAAGCCAGTTGTATCAATTGGTGGTGATCATTCCATAACAGGTGGTATCATTCAAAGTTTAGCTAAAAAAGATTCAAAACTTACTAAAGGAAAAAAAATTACTCTGGTTCACTTTGATGCTCATACTGATTGTTTTGAAAAATTAGATCATTTTTTAGGAGCAAAAAAATCTGCTGCGCATTGGGCATCTTATTTAGTGCATCAAGGAAATGTTGATCCACATACAAGTACTCAAATTGGTATAAGAGGTAACCCAAGAACTCTAGATTGGTTGCAAGCAAGTTACGATATTGGTTACCAAGTTATTACCATGGAAGAATATAAAGAACTAGGACATGAAAAGTGCTCTAAAATGATTTTAGATCGTTTAGGAGATAATCCAATTTATGTTACGTTTGATTTGGATTGTTTAGACGCTACAATTGCTCCAGGCACTGCAAATCTTGAAGCTGCATTTAGAGGTTTTTATATGGATGAGGTTAGAAAACTAATACAAAGTTTAAAAGGTAGAAATGTTATTGGTGGTGATGTTGCTTGCTTAATGCCTACAAAAGATAGTCCAAATCAAATAACCTCAATGGTAGCTGCAGCTGTTATGTTTGAGATTATTTGTTTAATCTGCGTTAATTCAAAATAAATTCTGCAGCACGTTCTGCAATCATCAAAGTAGGGGCGTTTAAATTTCCGCTAGTAATTTCAGGCATTACTGAAGCATCAACAACTCTAATATTTTCTAATCCATGAACTTTTAGTTTTTGATCTACTACAGCTAATTTATCTACTCCCATTTTTAATGTACAAGAGGGATGATATGCAGTTTCTGCTTTTGATCTAATATATTCTTCGTATAGTTCATGAGTTTGTACTTCTGAACCAGGCCCGACTTCTTTACCTGCATAAGGTTTCATTGAGTTTTGTCCAAGAATTTTTCTTGCAACTTCAATACATTCAATCATTTGTTTTAAATCATCTTCATTTTCTAAATAATTAAATTGGATATGTGGGTACTCATAAGGGTTTGAGCTTTTAAGTTTTACAAATCCTCTGCTTTTTGGATGATTAGGACTTGCATGTAATTGATAGCCATGACGATCAGGATCAACTAATCCATGATCAATTACAAAAGCTGGAAAAAAATGAAATTGAATATTAGGGTATTCTCTTTCAGGAGATGATTTAGCAAATCCTCCTGCTTCTAAAAATGAAGTAGAGCAGGGTCCACTTTTATTTAAAAACCATTGAATTCCAATCCTAATCATATTCAACTTATTGACGTATGAATAAAGGGTGTCTTTAGTATTACATTCTTGTTGGATGTAGGTTTCTAAGTGGTCTTGTAGGTTTTTTCCAACCCCTTCAAGATCATGTACTACATTAATTCCTTTATCTTTTAGATGTTCTGCAGGGCCAACTCCTGAAACAAGAAGTAATTGAGGCGAGTTTATAGATCCTCCACTTAAAATAACTTCTTTATTGGCATAAATTTTCTTAACTTCATTTTTAATTTTAACTTCAATACCAATAGCTTTTTTTCCATCAAATAGAATTCGTTCAACAAAAGACTCTGTAAAAATCTTTAAATTTTTTCTAGAACGTGCTGGATCTAAATAATGTTTAGATACACTAGCTCGTTCACCATTATTGATAGTTACATCATACATACCAAATCCTTCTTGCTCTTTGCCATTCATATCTGGATTAATTCTATATCCAGCTTCTCCAGCAGAATCGATGAATGCTTTAAACAAAGGATTTTTATTTTTAGATTGATTTACTGGAAGAAGTCCTGAGCCCCCTCTAAATTCATTTTCTCCTTCTGACCAAGTTTCAATTTTTTTAAAATAAGGTAGTACTTTTTCATAGGACCAATCTGTTAATCCAAAAGATGCCCATCTTTCAAAATCATTTGGATTGCCTCTTACAAAAACCATTCCATTATGAGCAGAACATCCTCCAATCATTTTACCTCTTGGGCAAAACAATCTTCTATTATGTAAATGTGGTTCAGGTTCAGAATAATATTTCCAATTATATTTAGGATCGTGCATTGTATAAAGAATAGCCAAAGGCATTTTAACTTTCCAAATATTGCTTGGTTTTCCTGCTTCAAATACTGCTACATTATTTTGTCCATTTGCTGTTAATCGATTAGCTAATACACAGCCTGCAGATCCTGCGCCAATAATGATATAATCGTAATTCATTTTAGTTTTGATATTAATAAATTTTTATATTCTTCAATTTTTTTTGATTTAATCTTAGGGTTTTTAGCACCTTCATCAAATCTACGCAAATTAATAGCTTCTTGATAAAATGGTTTTAATTTAAATTTTTCCATTTCATCATCATTCATAGCACCACCTTGTAATTTAAGACTTACTTTAGATGCTTCAGATAAAATTCTATAATAAGATTTATCTCTTGCTAAAAATCTTTTAGCTTCAACATGAAGTAAAATAGGCTCAATAATTTCATTTGAAAAAAATTTTCTTAAATAGTTTGCTCCAATACTTTCATGTGACCCATCAATATTTTCTTCAACTAACTTATCAGGGTCTTCAATTAAAAAATGTCCATAATCATGAAGTAAACAAGAACAAACTAAGTTATCTGAGGATTTATTTTTTTCTGCAAGCATTGCAGATTGAATCATATGCTCAGCAATAGTTACATCTTCACCAATGTATAAAGATTTATTATTTGAAAAATTAAATATAATTTCATCAATTATATTTTGCATAAAAGTATTTAAAGAGGTCTATCGCCTTCAATAGCTATTCGATCCATTATTCTTTCATAACCTAAACCTCTACCAGGGTAAAAGTCGGCTATAGCATAATGGATAACACTTCGATTATCCCAAATTGCAACAGCATTTTCTGTCCAATTAAATCTACAAGTTAAATCAAGACGTGCCTGATGATCAAAAATTTCTTTTAATAACTGATCACTTTCTTCTTTATCAAAGCCAATAATTTGTTTGGTGTATGTCCAATTCACATACAATATTTTTTTACCTGTTTCTGGATGAGTTCTTACTACCGGATGCTCGTTAGAATATTCATCATAATTTCTTTTATCATTACCTTCCATATATTTGTAATTATCTATAAAGAATTCAGCACCTAAAGAACTATGAACAGCTCTTTTATCATGAATTTTTTCTTTAATTTTTGGATCTAAAGTTTCCCAAGCAAGCTCTAAATTAGAAAAACAAGTATCTCCTCCTACAGGAGGAATTTTTAAAGATTTTAAGATAACAACCTTTGTCGGTTTTAAGTTGTAACTAACATCGCTGTGCCAATTTTCTCCCCATTGATTTTTTTCTTCTTTCCCTTTTATAATTCTTACTATTTCTGGGTATTGTTCTAATCCTTTTACATAAGCATGGGTTTCTAGAGGACCAAATTTTTCAGCTAATGCAATTTGTTGATCTTGCGTGATTGGTTGATCTCTAAAAAAGATTACTTTGTGTTCTAAAAGTAAATCATTAATTTTTTTAAAATTTTCATCTGAGACATCTGTTAAATCAATTCCTTTAATTTCAGCACCTAAAGCCCCCGATAAAAGTTTTACTTCAATACTCATTTTTTAAGTTTATTCTTTAATACTAAATCTTCGTTGTTAAATTTTGATTTATTTAAATTTATAAAATCATCCATTATTTTTACTTTTTCTGCCTCGAACTCACTAACTTTTCTTTGGTCTAAATTTATATACAAAGAAAGCACTTCAGTTGTTGCTGAAAGCTTTTGTGTATTCTTTTCAATCATTTCCATTTTATAATGTAATCTTTTTTTGTCATGATCAAAAAATGTAAGATTTACTTCAACTTCATCTCCTTCTTTAACCTCATTATTATAAGTTGTGTGTGTTTCAACTACCATTGTGCTCATACTGGTAGTTTTTGCGGAATTTTCTCCCATTTTAAATTTTCCAAGGATTTGTTCCCAGATTATATCAAACACTAATATGTAATATGACATATTCATGTGATTATTATAATCAGTCCATTCTTTTTTAATTATTTGATTTGCTATATGAACTGACATTTAGTTTTTATAATCAGGTTCTTCTTTATCTAAAATTTTTTTTATTTGATCTAAATGTAATTGTGCTAAATTTATTGGATAGTCAGCAGTTTCTTGTGCTGTTTTTTCTGCTATTTCATCACTAACAACATTTAATTCTTTATTAGTTGATAAAGCAGTTAAATAAGTTTCAGCTGCTTTTTCAAAATAATATAAATAATTAAAACCTTCAGCAATTGTTTCACCAGTTGTTATAATTCCATGGTTAGCTAATAGTAAATGTTGTTTGTTTCCAAGAGCATTAGCCATTTTTATAGACTCATCTTCAAAACCTAATCCACCAAATTCATTAAAGACAGACACTCTATTAAAAAATATCATCGTATTTTGATCAATTGGTTTCATGATTGGATCTTTTAGAGTTGATAAAGC
>JAYPCR010000035.1:0-6177 GCA_038124805.1 Candidatus Pelagibacteraceae bacterium | reverse complement strand
TTTAAAAGAGTAAGTTTAGAATTAGGTGGTAAAGGTGCGAATATAATTTTTAAAGATGCAGACGCTGAGGCAATTGAAAGAGGAGCCTTAAGATGTTTTAGAAATTCTGGTCAATCTTGTAATGCCCCAACTAGAATGTTAGTTGAAAAATCTATGTATAATGAAGCAATTGAAAGATTAAAAAAATATACTGAAGCATTTAAAGTTGATGATCCTACTAAAGAAGGAGATCATATCGGACCAGTAATTTCTGAAGTGCAATATAATAAAATACAAACTTTAATCCAAAAGGGAATTGATGAAGGAGCAAAATTAGTTGCTGGTGGAGTAGGCAAGCCTAGTGGTTTAGATAAAGGCTATTACGTTAAACCAACCGTTTTTGCTGATGTAAATAATAATATGGAAATTGCAAAAACAGAAATTTTTGGACCTGTATTATCTGTTATTCCATTTGAAACAGAGGAAGAAGCAATACAAATTGCCAATGATACTCCTTATGGATTAACAAATTATATTCAAACACAAGATCCTGAAAAAGTTAAGAGAGTTGCGAGAAAATTAAGATCTGGAATGGTTGATGTTAATGGAGCTGGAATTGCCGTAGATGCACCTTTTGGAGGATTTAAACATTCTGGTATTGGTCGTGAAGCAGGTGAACATGGTCTTGAAGAATTCTTAGAAGTAAAAGCTGTAGGTGGCTGGAGTTAATCTAATTTAATTAATTTTAGATTTATTATTGATACCTTCTAAAAACTTTAGACATTTTTTTAATTCATTAAGTTCAATAAACTCATCAATTTTATGAGCTTGTTCAATTGAACCAGGTCCACATACAACTGTGCTTATGCCAATTTCTTGAAATAGACCGGCTTCGGTACCAAATGAAACAACATTTCTAGAATTATCACCAGTGATATTTGAAACAAACTCACATGCTTCAGACTCATCTAACTTTTCAAAACCTATTACTTCTCCAATTATTTCTTTTTTGATAAAAGATTTAGGAAAAGTTTTTTTCATTTCTGGTAAGAGTTCTTTTTCTACAAAAGACTCTATTTCTTTAGTAACAAAATCACCGTCTGCTTTATTTACAGGTCTAGTTTCCCAATCAAGCTTACATTTATCTGCAATTACATTGTGAGCTATTCCTCCCTTGATTCCACCAATAGACAATGTTGAGTATGGTGGATCAAAGACACAATTTTTTGGAGCTCTTTTTTTTAATTCTTCTCTTATTTCCATTAATTTATTGATATATCTTGAAGCACACTCAATAGCGTTTACACCTTCATGAGGTTTTGAACTATGACCAGCTAAACCTCCAAAGTGAACTGTGTATTCATTCATACCTTTATGACCATCAATAATTTTCATATTGGTTGGTTCTCCAATAATGCAAATGCCATCTTTAATTCCTCTATTTTTTAATTCTTCGATTAAAATTGGAGCACCCAAACAAGCTGTCTCTTCGTCAAATGTATAAGAGAAATGAATATCTCTGTTTAAATTTGTTTTAGAGTAAATTGGAGCATAAGCTAAAGTACACGCTATAAAACCTTTCATATCACATGCGCCTCTACCGTATAATTTATCTTCTTTTACAGTTGCAATAAATGGATCTGTCTTCCAGCCTTTTGAAACAGGTACAGTATCAGTGTGACCAGATAAGATAACTGGTTTTTTTCCATTAGATTTTTTTGCTTTAATTGTTGCAAAAAGATTAACTCTTTTTTTTTCAGAGTCGTAAGTTTTAAAAGAAGTTACTCCAAGATTGTTTAAAAATTTTTCACAATAATTTATTAACTGGCTATTATCTTCCCCAGAAATAGTTCTAAAGCCAATTAGATCAGTTAAAATTTTTACTGAATTTTCAAGCAGATGATTAATATTATTTTCTGTACTCATTTTAAACATGCATTATATATCATTTATATGAAAGAACAAATTACCTATAACGATTTTGACAAAGTAGATATTAGAGTTGGAACTGTTTTGTCTGTAAAAAAAAATGAAAAAGCAAGAAAACCATCATTAGTAGTCCAAGTAGATTTTGGAAAAGAAATTGGTATTAAACAATCTTCAGCACAAATTACACACTATTATAATGAAGAAAACCTTGTTGGAAAACAAGTTATCGGTGTTTGTAATTTTCCAGAAAAAAATATTGCAGGAATTGTTTCACAAGTATTAATTTTAGGCTCAATAGACAAAGAGGGTAAAGTTATCTTAGTACATCCATCTCAAACTTCTGAGAATGGCTTACCTATAGCTTAAGATGATACATCCAGAATTATTTTTATTAATTGGAATTTCATTTTCTATGGGCTTTACCCCAGGACCTAATAATGCTGTTGCTTCGTACTCAGGCTTTAATTTTGGGATAAAAAAAACTATTCCACTTATATTTGGGGTTGGACTTGGTTATACCTTATTAGTCATTATTGTTAATTTTGTTTTAATTTCTATTTTTCAAAAATATCCAATTTTACAAGAAATTATAAGAACACTAGGAACATTCTTTTTATTATACCTTGCTTATAAGATTGCCTTTTCTCCAATTACATCAGAAAACAAAGGCATCAACCCAGTAAAGTTTTTAGATACTTTTTTATTTCAATTTATAAATCCAAAAGGTGTAATGGCTGCAATTACTTTGATATCAAAATTTGTATTGAAAGAAGATTATTTGAAATCGTCAATAACCGTGATTTTAGTTTGTGCCGCTACGGCATTTTTAAGTATCACAGCATGGACTTTTTTAGGTAAATTTTTAAGAAAATTTGCGACAAATAATAGTTTTATAAAACGATTTAATTATGCTATGTCGTCGCTCATAGTAATCTGTATTATAGGCTTTTACATCTAAAATTATGAAACCAGGAAATCAAAACACATATAACTCGCTTAAAAAACTTAACATCAACAATAAAGAGTATCTTTATTATTCTCTTAGTGAAGCTGAAAAAAATGGCTTAACAGGAATAGAAAAATTACCAAAATCTCTTAAGGTTCTTTTAGAAAATCTTTTAAGATACGAAGATGATTTATCAGTTACAAAAAGTCAAATAGAAGCAATCAAAGATTGGTTAAAAACAAAAAAATCAAATACCGAAATTGCTTATCGACCAGCGAGAGTTTTACTCCAAGATTATACAGGAATACCTGCTGTAGCAGATCTTGCAGCAATGAGAGAAGCAGTTAAAGAAAAAAATAAAGATCCAAATACAATTAATCCTCTTTCAGCAGTTGATTTAGTAATAGACCACTCTGTGCAAGTTGATCAATCTGCAAAAGCAGATTCATTTGAAAAAAATGTTGATATTGAGTTTCAAAGAAATGGTGAGCGTTATTCGTTTTTAAAATGGGGCCAAAATGCATTTAATAACTTTAGAATAGTTCCTCCTGGAACAGGTATTTGTCACCAGGTAAATTTGGAATATTTGTCAAAAGTTGTTTGGTCTGAAGAATATCAAGGAAACAGTTATCTTTTTCCAGATACTTTAGTGGGCACAGATAGTCATACCACTATGGTAAATGGTTTATCAGTTCTTGGTTGGGGTGTAGGTGGTATTGAAGCTGAAGCTGGAATGTTGGGTCAGCCTATTTCAATGTTGATACCTGAAGTAATTGGTTTTGAAATGAAAAACAAAATGCCAGAAGGAACAACTGCAACAGACTTAGTTTTAACAGTCGTTAAAATGTTAAGAGATAAAGGTGTTGTAGGAAAATTTGTAGAATTTTATGGTGAAGGATTAAAGAATTTAACTTTAGCTGATAGAGCTACAATTGCAAATATGGCACCAGAGTATGGTGCAACATGTGGTTTTTTTCCAATTGATGACGAAACATTAAAATATTTAAAATTCTCTGGGAGAGATCAACAAACAGTTAACATTGTTGAGCAATATGCAAAAGAGCAAGGTTTATGGGCAAGTGATGATATTGAATTTACAGACAAGCTTACTTTAGATATGTCAACAGTGGTCCCAACTATATCAGGACCTAAAAGACCTCAAGATAAAGTTTTACTAACTGATGCATCAGCTAATTTTACAAAAGTATTTGAACAAGCAACTAATAAAAAAGAACAAACAGTTTCCAAAGTTCATGGAACTGATTTCGAAATTAAAGATGGTTCAATATTAATTGCAGCAATCACTTCATGTACTAACACATCTAATCCAAATGTTTTAATAGGAGCTGGCTTACTTGCAAAAAAAGCAGTTGAGCTTGGACTTGAGGTAAAACCATGGGTAAAAACTTCTTTAGCTCCAGGTTCACAGGTAGTAACTGATTATTTAGAAAAAGCTGGACTAAACACATATTTAGACAAACTTGGATTTAATTTGGTTGGTTATGGTTGCACAACTTGTATTGGTAACTCTGGTCCGTTGGCAGATAATATTGTAGACGCAATACAAAAAGATAGTATTTATGCTGTATCGGTTCTTTCTGGTAACAGAAATTTTGAAGGAAGAATTTCACCTCATATTAAAGCAAATTATTTAGCATCGCCTCCGTTAGTTGTTGCTTATGCATTAGCAGGACATATGGAGTTTGATTTGTACAAAGATTCTTTTGGAAAAGATAAAGATGGCAATGATATTTATTTAAAAGATATTTGGCCAACTAATAAAGAAATTGAAGACACACTAAAGGCTTCATTAAACGCTGAAATGTTTGTCAAAAGATATTCTAATGTTTCAGAAGGACCAAAACAATGGCAACAAATTCAAACTGAAAAAAGTAGTATCTACAAATGGGATGAAAGTTCAACATACGTTAAGAAGCCTCCTTTTTTCGACGATCTATCAGATGAACCTGAAGGATTTAAACCTATTAAAGATGCAAGGCCATTATTAATTTTAGGAGATATGGTAACCACAGATCATATTTCACCTGCAGGAAATATTCAAAAAGATAGCCCAACAGGTGAATATTTTATGGAACATCAAATTTTACCAAAAGATTATAACTCTTATGGGTCTAGAAGAGGAAATCATGAAGTAATGATGAGAGGAACATTTGCAAATATTAGAATAAGAAATGAAATGGCTCCAGGCACAGAAGGTGGTTTTACAAAATTATATCCTGAAGAAAAAGTTATGCCAGTTTACGATGCTGTTGTTGAATATAAAAAAAGAGGAACTGATCTTGTTGTAATTGGCGGTAAAGAATATGGTACTGGATCTTCAAGAGATTGGGCAGCAAAAGGAACGAAACTATTAGGCGTAAAAGCAGTCATCGCTGAAAGTTTTGAAAGAATTCATCGTTCAAATTTAATTGGGATGGGAATTTTACCATTACAATTTATTGATGGAGTAAATAGAACTAACTTACAATTAGTAGGATCTGAATTAATAAGTGTTCTAGATTTAGAATCTGGTATCACTCCTTCAGATAAAGTTACATTAGAAATTAAATACATTTCTGGAGATATAAAAAAAGTAGAAACTCTTTGCCGTATCGATACTAAAAATGAATTAGAGTATTATAAAAATGGTGGAATACTCCAATATGTTTTAAGGAATATGATTTAATAATGGATGAAGATATTTCAATCATAAATTCAAATACTAGAAATGAAAAAATTAAAAATTTTTTTATTAATAATAAAAAAAGATTAATCTCTGCAGTTGTTATTATCGTAGTAACATTGATGGGTTACTTTGGATATGATGAGTACAGAAGTAGTAAGAAAATTAAAATTTCTGAAAATTATAATGCTACAATAATTGATTTTGATGAAAATAATAAAACACAAACTGCAGACAAGTTAACTGAAATAATTAATCAAAAGGATTCAACGTATTCACCTTTAGCTTTATATTTTATAATAGATAATAATTTATTAACTGACGTTGGAACTATTAATAGTTTGTTTGATATTTTAATCAATCAAACACCAGTTGAAAAAGAAATTAAAAATCTAATTATTTATAAGAAAGCTTTATTTAATGTAGATGACAGCAATGAAAGCGCTTTGCTAGATATTTTAAATCCTATCATCAATTCAGAAAGTGTTTGGAAGTCTCATGCATTATATTTAATGGCAGAATTTTTTTATGATAAGAATGAAAAACAAAAAGCAAAAGAATTTTTCAATCAAATTTTAACTTTAGATAATGCTAATGTTGATTTAAGACAAGAAGCACAACAAAGATTAAATAGAGATTT
>JAYPCR010000034.1:5347-7230 GCA_038124805.1 Candidatus Pelagibacteraceae bacterium | reverse complement strand
TTTTTATTTGTGGGCTTTTTAATGATGCTGTCAATTCTTTACCTATAGGATTAAGTAGTTTGGAGTATTTATTAATCTGTGGTGCTACTGCTTATGTAAGAAATATAACTTTAAGGCCGAATTTTATTAATGACTGGATAATTTTCTTAATTACAATTTTAATTTTAAATTCAATAAATTTTTTAATTTTACAAATTTTTTTTAATATTGAGATAAATCAAATAGACTATTTAATTAATTTATTTTTTACACTTATATTTTTTCCAGTATTTTTTTTAATATTTAATAATTTTCAAAAAATATTGACTTAGAGATATGTTAAAAAAGGATACAAGTTTTTTAAAACTGCACAACATCAATAGAAGGATGTTTATTATAGTTGCTGCTAAGGTTATAGTTTTTACTGGTATTGTTGGTCGCTTATTTACTCTCCAAATTACCGAAAGTAAAAAATATTTAACTTTATCGGATAAGAATAGAGTTAGAGAATGGAAGTTACCACCTGAAAGAGGAGAATTTTATGATTATTATGGAAAATTAATTGCCGGTAACCAAAGGGTATATCAATTACATTTAATTCCAGAGCAAGTAGAAAATTTTAAAATTGTCTCTACTCGATTAAAAAGTATTCTTGAATTAAGTGATGATGAATTTTCAAAAATATTAAAGAAAAAAAATGAAATTAAACCATGGGAAACTCTAATTGTTTCTGAAAATTTAAGTTGGCAACAATTTGCAAAAGTAAATAATTATTTGCATGAATTGTCAGGTGTAAAACCAGTATTATCAATTTCAAGATATTATCCATATAAAGAAAATCTTACACATATGCTTGGTTATGTAAATCAAGCTACTGTAGAAGATTTAGAGGCTAGCGATCAAATTAAAAGTAAATTTGTTCCAGGACTAAAAGTTGGAAAAACTGGTTTAGAAAAAACTTTTGAAAACGAATTAATTGGCACAAACAGTATTGAACGATATGAAGTTAATGCCTATGGAAAAAGGATTAGTCAATTAGAGTTTCAAAAAGGTGATAAGGGTAAAAATATTAAACTTACAATTGATGTAGACATTCAAAATTTATGTAACCAATTGTTAGCAAATAAAGCAGGCTCAATAAGCATTATGAATGTGTTTACTGGTGAAATTATAGCCATGCATTCTTCACCTTCTTTTGATCCAAATTTATTCTTATTTGGAATAAATCAAGATGATTGGGAATTGATAAGAAACAATCCAATGAAACCTTTGATTAATAAAACTATTTCAGGACAATATTCTCCAGGATCAACAATTAAACCAATTGTTGCTTTGTCAGCTTTAGAAAACAAAATAATAAACAAAGATTTCAAGGTTTTTTGTAAAGGTAAAATAGAAAGTTATGGTCAAACTTATCATTGCTGGAAAAAGGAGGGACATGGTTCTGTTGACTTAAAAGAAGCTATGAAACAATCATGTGATACTTATTTTTATGAGATATCAAGATTGTTAGGTGTTGATCGTCTAAGTGATACTGCCAAAAAGTTTGGACTTGGTGATAAAATTTTAGAAAATTTATTTAATAATGAACAAACAGGTTTAATTCCAAGCACTCAATGGAAAAAAAATAATCTAGGCAGAAATTGGTTACTTGGAGAAACTATGATCACAGGTATTGGCCAAGGTTACATTCAAACAACCCCTTTGCAATTATGTTTGATGACAGCTCAAATAGCTAATGGAGGATACAAAATTAAACCAAAGATTACAGTAGATAACGAAACACAAAGTATTTTATCAGAAAACTATGAACCATTATTCAACAATCAAAAAAATATAAAATTAATTCAAGAAACAATGTTTAGTTCTGTTAACGAAATAAGAGGAACCTCTTATTCTTCTAG
>JAYPCR010000034.1:0-5247 GCA_038124805.1 Candidatus Pelagibacteraceae bacterium | reverse complement strand
TTAGATTATTTTTTATTATTTTTTATTATTTTATTAGGAATAATTAGTATTTTTACAATGTATTCAACTGATGGTGGCGAAATATTATTTCACACAAAAAGTCATTTTGTAAAATTTATAGTTTTTTTTCCAATGATGTTAGTTTTGTCAATGTTTACAATTAAATTCTGGCATCGATTATCATATATTATTTATTTTACTATTTTAGGTTTATTAATTTGGGTTTCAGTTTTTGGGGTAGAAGCCTCAGGATCAAAAAGATGGATTGATTTTTATTTTATAAATCTTCAACCATCTGAGTTAATGAAAGTTGCAATTATTTTATGTCTTGCAAAATATTATCATCGATTAAAAATTAATGATGTTAATAATTTTACTCCTATAATAACCTCTATTGCGATAATCATAATTCCAATAATACTAGTAATTAGACAACCTGATCTTGGAACATCAATTTTGATAGCCATGAGTGGTATAATAGTACTGTGGTTATCAGGTTTAAAAATTAAATATTTTAGTTATTCTTTTATAACTTTTGTTATTTCATTACCTTTTGTTATTTCATTATTAAAACCTTATCAAAAAATGAGGATTTTAACTTTTTTGGATCCTGATCGAGATCCATTAGGTGCCGGTTATCAAATAATTCAATCAAAAATAGCCATAGGTTCTGGAGGTCTTACTGGCAAAGGATATCTTAAAGGCACACAAAGTTATTTAGAATTTTTACCTGAAAAACATACAGATTTTATTTTTACTTTGTTTTCAGAAGAATTCGGTTTTTTTGGATCTTTATTTTTATTATTAATTTATGGTGCAATTCTGTATCGAATTATTTACATAGGAGCAATTTCTCGAAGCCATTTTGCAAAATTATTTTGTTTTAGTTTTGCATTTTCTATTTTTTTATACGTGGTTATAAATATGGCAATGGTTACAGGATTACTACCTATAGTTGGATCTCCTTTACCAATCATGTCATACGGAGGTTCATCTATGCTCGCAACAATGATCGGTTTTGCTATAGTATTGAGTGCTAAAATTAATAGCAAACAAATGATAGCTTAAAGCAAAAGTCTAATTTGTCGCCTCATAAAAAATAGATATTAATTATATAAGTCCCCATGAGTAAAAATTTAAAAATTGGAATAGTTGGCAGTGGCATTCAAGGTGTTTCTAATGCTTTATTTCTTCAGAAAAAAGGTTTTGAAGTAACTATTTTCGATAGAGATGAGCCAGGTAGTCCAGCAGCTTCTTATGGTAACGCAGGTCATTTCTCACCTTATGCATCAGTTCCTTTAAATAGACCGGATGTGCTTGCTGATGTTCCGGCAATGCTTTTAAGCTCTTCAGGTCCTCTTGCTTTGAAATGGAATTATGTTCCGAAAATGATCCCTTGGTTTATAAAATTTATTTTAAATTCATCCCAAAACAAAATGATGCATACAGCAAAATATATGCATCAGATTCTAGATTTAGCTTTGCCTGCTTATGATGAATTATTCGATGAAATTGATCTTGAAGGATTAGTTGAAAATAAAGGTATTTTATATATTTGGACAGATAAAGATTTAAAAAGTAGAGAATTAGAGATTAAAGTAAGAGAAAAACTAGGGGTTAAACAACAATTAGTTAATAAACATGAAATTCATGATTTAGAACCTCATATTAAACCTTTTTATCATGCGGGCGTTTATTATCCTTATGCTAGACACGCTAGAAATCCAAAAAAAATACTTTTAAAATTATTTGATCTTTTTTTGAAGAAAGGTGGTCAATTTAAAAAATTAAATGTTCAAAATGTAAATTTTGATGAAGATAAACCAATTTTAAAAACTGAAAATCAAAGTTTTATTTTTGATAAAATTGTAATTGCGTGTGGAGCATTTTCAAAAAAACTTACAGATAAACTTGATGAAAGGATTCCTCTCGACACTGAAAGAGGATATCATGTTCATTTTAAAAATTGTGATCATCTTTTAAATAGACCTGTAATATTTTCAAATAGAGGCTTTGGCATAACTCCAATGGAACAAGGTTTAAGAGTTGTTGGCACTGTTGAATTTGGGGGGCTAGATAATCCGTTATCAAAATCAAGAATAAAAAACTTAATAAATAATGCCAAATATATGTTTGGTGATTTACCTGAACATGAGGATGAATGGTTAGGTTTTAGACCTACTTTACCAGATTTTTTACCTGTTATCGGCCCATCTAAAAATCATAAAAATGTTTTTTATTGTTTTGGTCATCATCATTTAGGATGGACATTAGGACCAATATCTGGAAAGATTGTTTCAGGAATGATAGCTAAAGAAAATACCAATCTAGATTTAGAACCTTATAGCTCAAAAAGATTCAATTAATTCATGCAAAACATTAAAGCATATATAATGCTGATATGTGCATCATTATTCTGGGCTGGTAATTTTATAGTTGGAAAATTTGCTTTTTTAACTCAGATCCCACCTTTATCTTTAGTATTTTATAGATGGTCGCTGGTATGGATAATATTATTACCTTTTACTTTTAAAGAAATAATTAGATACAAAGAAGTTATTATAAAAAATTTACCATTAATATTTTTTTTAGGATTAACTAGTGTTGGTTTATTTAATTCGTTTACGTACTTGGCTTTAATTCACACCCAAGTTATAAATGCCTCTCTTTTTAATGCTGCTATCCCAGCTATTATAATTTTACTTTGTTTTTTATTTAAAGTTGAAGACACAAATAAATTTCAGATTATAGGATTAATTTTTACAGTATTTGGAATGGTAGTAATAATTACAAAACTTAATTTAGACATTTTACTTTCATTAAGTTTTAATAAAGGTGATTTAATAATGATAGGAGGCGCAATTACTTGGGGAGTTTACTCAACACTTTTAAAGAAAAAAAAATTTACTTTACCACTTTTAACTTTGGTACATGTTATTTGCACTCTAGGCTTAGTTTGTGTATTCCCACAATTTTTATATGAGTATTCAAATGGACAAGTAATTAATTTTGATATTAATCTTGTTTATACATTAATATTTCTAGCTCTATTCCCAAGTATAGGATCTTATTATTGTTGGGCAGGAGCAGTATCAATTATTGGAGCTAATAGAGCAGGTATTTCTTTATCTTTAATTCCTTTGTTTAGCACTATAATGGCGATAGGAATTTATAATGAAAAATTTCAATTTTTTCATTTGATTGGAGCAATTTTAATTATATTAGGTTTATTTTTATCAAATAAGGAAATTAAAAATGCTTAAAGTTGCAATATTAGATGATTACCAAAATGTTTCCCATGAGTTTGTGGATTTAAAAAAATTATCTGGCAAATATGAGTTTAAAATTTTTAGCGAACCTTTCATTGATGAAGCAGACGCAATTGAGCAACTTGCAGATTTTGAAGCTTTATTAATAATGAGAGAAAGAACACCTATTACTAAAAATTTAGTAGATAACTTAAATAAATTAAAATTTGTAATCACCAGTGGATCAAGAAATAAAGCGATTGACTTAGAAGCTACAAAAAAAAGAAAAATTATTGTCTGTGGTACAGAAATAAATTTTAATCCTACTTGTGAATTAACGTGGGCCTTAATTCTAGGATTGGCTAAAAACCTTAAAACAGAAATTGATAATATGTATCAAGGTTATTGGCAAACCACCGTTGGTTTTGAATTAAGAGGTAAAATTCTAGGTTTGATTGGACTTGGAAGAGTAGGTTCGCAAGTTGCAAAAATCGGCAAAGCTTTTGGTATGGAAGTTATGGCTTGGAGTGAAAATTTAGATTTAAATAAATGTAAAGAACTAGATGTCTTGCCATGTAGCAAAGAAGATTTGATTAAAAATTCAGATTTTTTATCAATACATGTTCAAGGAGGTGAGCGTTATAAAGATTGCATTACTTTAAAAGAATTTGATCAAATGAAAAAAACTGCATTTTTAATTAATACTTCGAGAGGACCTATTGTTAATGAAGATGATTTAATTATTGCATTATCAACCAATGTTATCTTTGGTGCAGGTATAGATGTTTATGAAAAAGAGCCTTTACCAGAAAATAATAAATTAAGATTTTTACCTAATGCTTTGTTAACACCTCATATAGGTTATGTTACTGCAGAAAATTATAGTATTTTTTATACTCAAATGATCGAAGATTTAGAAGCATGTGTTGCAGGTAAGCCTATAAGAGAGATAAAATAGTTCGTATGGTGAAAAAAATTAATACAAATCTTACAGCAGAACAAAAACTTGTAATGTTTGAAGATGGAACTGAAATGCCCGGTTCTAGCGAGTTAAATAGCGAAAAAAGAGAAGGAAGTTTTTATTGTGCTAACTGTGGAATAAAATTGTTTGAATCAAAAGCAAAGTATGAAAGTGGATCAGGATGGCCATCATTTTACGAATCTTTACCAGATGTTTTTGAAACTAAAACTGATCATCTATTAGGTTATCCTAGAACAGAATATCACTGTAAAAATTGTGGAGGTCATCACGGGCATATTTTTGAAGATGGACCACAACCAACTGGTAAAAGATATTGTAATAATGGTGTTTGTTTAGTTTTTAAGCCGAAAGAATAAGTTATTTTAACATTTCTTGAAGTTTATTTTCTTTTTCAAGAGCCCTGATATCATCATAACCACCAATGTGCTGATCATCAAAAAAGATTTGCGGAATAGTTCTTCTACCATTAGCTTTTTTAATCATTTCATCCATTGCGCCATCAACAGTTGCTATATTTATCTCTTTATATGGAGCGTTGTTTCTAGCTAATAATTTTTTAGCAGCATCGCAATAGTTGCATAATGGACCAGTATAAATTGTAATATTTTTCATAGCCTACATGTAATCATTCTTTTTAATTTTTCTAGCAATTTGTTTTCTAGAATATTCGAATTTTTTTCTATGTTTGATACTTTTTTCATGAACTCTTTTTCTCCACAGTCTAAAAGATGAGGGTTTTAAAGTTCTTCTCATTATTTTAATAACTTCAGATTCAGATTTTCCTGTTTTTTTTTCAATTTCTTCAAATGTGATACGATCTGCCCAGGCGGCCCATATAATCCAATCTGGATCCTCAATATTAGGCTCAGGATTTTTTACCCTAGTAATAGGGGTGTGACCTTTTTTTTTCATAAATCCTTTATATTTGAAAAAAATCAATAATGCATTTTTTAATGGGTTATGCTAAAATTTATCAGATAGTCCTTCTTAGCCATCTTTAGCTCCCGGTTTTTAAGG
>JAYPCR010000033.1:0-7252 GCA_038124805.1 Candidatus Pelagibacteraceae bacterium | reverse complement strand
AGCTATATGTTTAATTTTCTTAAAAAATTTTAAAATAAAATTATGAATTTAAAAAATTGTCACAACTTTAGTGACTTTAGAAAACTAGCAAAGCAAAATCTTCCTTCACCAATTTTTCATTATATTGATGGTGGAGCAGATGATGAAATTACCTTAAAGAGAAATACTGACTCATTCAATGACTGTGATTTAATTCCTAATGTTTTAGCAAGTGTAGGTAAGCCAGATTTATCAACAACAATTTTTGGAAAAAAAATTAAAATGCCAATATTTTTATCACCTACAGCAATGCAAAGATTATATCACCATGATGGTGATAAAGCATCTGCGCGTGCTGCAGAAAAATTTGGAACTTTTTATAGCATGTCTACTATGGCAAATAATACTATTGAGGAAATAGCTGAGATTTCAAATGGTCCAAAATTATTTCAATTGTATGTTCATAAAGATCAATCAATCACTGATGATTTGATTGATAGATGTAGAATTGCTGGATATGATGGAATGTGTTTAACAGTAGATACTCTTGTTGCAGGTAACAGAGAAAGAGATCATCGTACTGGCTTTACAACACCACCTAAATTAACTTTGCAAAGCTTATTTAGTTTTGCAATGCATCCAAAGTGGGTTTTTAATTATTTTACACATGAAAAATTCCAACTAGCAAATGTTGCAACCAAGACAGACAAAGGCACCAATATTGCAAAATCAGTAATCGAATATATTAATGAACAATATGATCCAGCTATGAACTGGAAAGATGCTGAATATTGTGTGAGAAAATGGAATGGCCCATTTGCTTTAAAAGGTGTGATGTCAGTTGAAGATGCTAAAAGAGCAATCGATATTGGCTGTACAGCAATTATGATTTCAAATCATGGAGGTAGACAACTAGATGGATCTCGATCTCCATTTGATCAAGTAAAAGAGATCTCTGATGCAGTAGGCGATAAATTAGAAATTATTCTAGATGGAGGAGTTAGAAGAGGAACTCATGTTTTAAAAGCCCTTGCCGCTGGTGCTAAGGCTTGTAGTTTTGGTAAAATGTTTCTTTTTGCATTGAGTGCAGGTGGTCAAGCGGGAGTAGAAAAATTATTACAAAATATGCATGACGAGATTAATAGAAATATGGTTTTGATGGGTTGTAAAAATTTGAGTGAATTGAATAGATCAAAATTGATTTATAGGAAATAAAGATGAAGCTAGCAAAAAGTTTAGAAAGATTAGGAACGGAGTCTGCTTTTAGTATTTTAGCAGAAGCTAAAAAGCTTGAGGCTCAAGGTAAACCAATGATCCATCTTGGTATTGGACAACCAGATTTTAAAACACCTAAACACATTGTTGAAGCTGCAAAAAAAGCATTAGATGATGGTCATCATGGATATGTTGTTGCTAATGGAACTCCAGAATGTAGACAGGCAGTGGTTAGAAAAATTAAAACACTCTATAAAAAAGATATAGATCCGGAGAGAGTTTTAATTATGCCAGGTGGCAAGCCAACCATGTTTTTCGCAATTCAGGCTATTGGAGAACCTGGAGCAGAAATAATTTATCCAACTCCTGGATTCCCTATTTATGAGTCAATGATAAATTATACTGGGTCTAAAGGTGTACCTTATGATTTGACAGAAGATAAAGATCTTAGATTTGATCCTGATAAAATTTTATCTTTGATTACCGATCAAACAAGATTATTAATTTTAATTAATCCTAATAATCCAACTGGAAGTTTTGTTGAAAAATCAACAGTAGACTATTTAGCTGAAGGATTAAAAAAATTTCCACATGTAACTATACTTAGTGATGAAATTTACAGTCGACAAATTTATGATGGTAAAGAGATGCCAACATTTTTTAATTATCCTGACCTTCAAGATAGACTGATTGTATTAGATGGCTGGAGCAAAGCTTATGCTATGACTGGATGGCGTATGGGATGGAGTGTTTGGCCTGAAACTTTAATTCCACATATAACAAGATTAATTATCAATAGTTTTTCATGTGTAAACGTTCCCTCTCAATTTGGAGGAATAGCAGCATTAGATGGTCCTGATGATCCTATTCATGAAATGATGAAAAAATTTGATGAAAGAAGAAAATTAATTCACCAAGGTCTTAATAATTTACCTGGTATAGAATGTAGTTTGCCAGGCGGAGCTTTTTATGCTTTTCCAAATGTAAAAGGTACTGGAATGACAGGGTCTGAATTTGCAAAAAAATGTATGCATGAAGCAGGTGTTGCAGTTGTACCTGGTACAGCATTTGGCAAAACAGCCGTTGATTATGTCCGTTTTAGCTTTGCAGCTTCAAAAGATAATATTTCACAAGCTTTAGAAAATATTAAAAAAATGTTAGGCTAGTGTAATGACTGAGTTAGCACTTCCAAAAATAGATAGATCGATACTTAACAATAAAGATTTAATTGTTAAAAAATTATCTAGCTTAATAAATCCAGAAAATGTTTTAAGTCATGCTGATGAAATCAAACCTTATGAAACGGATGCATTAGCTGCTTATACGCAAACACCTTTAGCTGTAGTGTTGCCTGAAAATACTGAGGAAGTAAGTAAAATTTTAAAATATTGTTATGAAGAAAATATCAAAGTAGTACCAAGAGGGGCTGGAACTGGTTTATCAGGAGGAGCTTTACCTCTACAAGATGCAGTTCTTTTGGGTCTTGGAAAGTTTAATAAAATATTAGAAATTGATTTTGAAAATAAGTGTGTGGTTACACAGCCTGGTGTTACGAATTTAGGTATTACTCATGCTGTCCAACATAAAGGTTTTTATTATGCTCCTGATCCTTCTAGCCAGCTTGCATGTTCAATAGGTGGAAATGTTGCTGAGAATTCTGGTGGAGTTCATTCGTTAAAATATGGAACAACGACAAATAATATTTTAGGTGTTGAAATGGTTATGATGGACGGGACGGTTTGCCGAATAGGTGGCAAAACTTTAGATCAAGAGGGCTATGACATCATGGGTTTAATTTGTGGGTCTGAGGGTTTGCTGGGTGTGATCACAGAAGTAACAGTTAAAATTTTGAAAAAGCCACAAGTTGTTAAAGCAGCATTGATTGGTTTTCCATCTATTAAAGAAGGTGGAGATGCAGCCTCAGAAATTATTTCAAGCGGGATAGTACCTGCTGGTATGGAAATTATGGACAAAGCATTAATTGAAGCAACTGATAACTTCAGTAAAGCTGGATATCCAAGAGATGCAGAACTTTTATTAATTGTTGAGCTTGATGGAACAGAGTCAGAAGTAAATGAATTATTAAAAAAAGTAAGTGATATATGTAAGAAGAATAATTGTTCTAGTCTTAAATTGAGTAAAAATGAAAAAGAAAGATTATCTTTTTGGGCTGGTAGAAAAGCTGCATTTCCAGCTTGTGGTGCAATGGCTCCAGATTATTATTGTATGGATGGATCAATTCCAAGAGGAAAATTAGCAGAAGCATTATTAGAAATAAAAAAACTTTCTGAAAAATATAATTTGTTAGTTGCCAATTGTTTTCATGCTGGTGATGGAAATTTACACCCACTGATAATGTTTGATGGTAGTGATAAGGAACAATTAAGAAAAACGGAAGAGTTTGGAGCTGAAATTTTAAAAACATGTGTGAGATTGGGTGGAGTGATAACTGGTGAGCATGGAGTAGGAGTAGAAAAAAGAGAGTTAATGTGTGAAATGTTCAACGATAATGATATTCAACAACAACTTGATATTAAAAAAGCATTAGATGAAAAAAATTTATTAAATCCAGGAAAAGTTTATCCAATACTTAGAAAATGTGCAGAGGAAGGAAGGGTTCATGTCCACAAAAATAAAAATAAATTCCCAGATCTTCCAAGATTCTAACAATATTTTTTATCCTAAAAATGAGCAAGAGGTTTCACTTTTAGTTAAAGAATTATACAAAAAAAATTCCTCAACAGAATTGATTGGTACTAATTCTAAAAATTTCATTGGAAATAAAACTCAATCAGCAAATACAATATCTCTGTCAAAAATATCAGGTATTATTGAATATTTACCAGAAGAACTTTATATAAAAGTCAAAGCTTGCACTCCGATTGAAGAAATTGAGAAAGCTTTAGATAAAAATAATCAAGAATTAGCATTTGAACCAATTGATTTTGGATTTGTTGAAACAGGTAAATCCAACAAAGGTACAATTGGTGGCTATTTATCATGCAATTTTGCTGGCTCTCGAAGATTTAAAGTGGGCAGTGTGCGAGATCATATATTAGGATTTAAAGGTGTTAATGGTAAAGGAGATATTATTAAGTCAGGTGGCACTGTTGTAAAGAATGTAACGGGTTATGATTTGTCTAAACTTATAGCAGGATCATTTGGTACTTTAGTTGCTTTAACTGAAGTCACTCTTAAAGTTCTACCAAAAAAAAAATTATCAAGCACAATTGCAATATATGTTGATGATAAAAAAACTGTTTTTGAACTATTTGATCAAATGTCAAGTTCGAGTAGTGAAATCTCCGGAGCTGTTTATGTTCCATTGGAACCTAATGAAGATGATTTTCAAAAAAATAGAGACGTAGTATTCAAATTTAATGATTTAAAATATGAGGGTTCTTTTTTAGCAATAAGGGTTGAGGGAGATAAAATATCTATTAATGAAAAAATTAAAGCTCTTAACAAAGAGTTAAATTTAGAAAAATATAAAACTACAATACTTGATGTTTATCAATCTGTACCTTTTTGGAAAAAAATAAATAACCTTGAACTTTTTTCTAAGACAAAAAATAACTTAATTCGATTAGTAATAACGCCATCAAATGGAGTTAAGATGATGCAATTTTTGGGGAATAAATTTAAATATTATATTGATTGGTGTGGATCGTTATTTTGGGTAGAAGTGCCTGCAAAGAAAAATATGAAAATTAAAGAACTTAAAAAAATTTCTCAAGAATATGGAGGATATTTAACTATTGTTAAAACTTCAGATGAATATGATTATGAAGAAACTTTATTTACTATTAATGATGTACGACTTTTAATATCAGAAAAAATTAAAAAAAGTTTTGATCCTAAAAGGATATTTAATCCAGGAAAGATGTATAGAGGAATATAATGCAAACTCATTTTACACCTAAGCAACTAAAAGATTCTGACAATCGTTCAACTGAAAAGATTTTTAAACAATGTGTACATTGTGGAATGTGTAACGCTACTTGCCCTACACATCAAATTTTAGGAGATGAGCTTGATGGCCCTAGAGGTAGAATTTATCTTATTAAAGATATGTTGGAAAATAACAAAAAACCTACACCAAAGGTTGTTAAACACATAGATCGATGTTTATCTTGTTATAGTTGCATGACTACCTGTCCAGCAGGGGTAAACTATATGCATGTCATAGACCATGGCAGAAAATATATAGAGCAAAATTATGAAAGACCATTTTTTGATCGATTAACAAGAAATTTCTTATCTACTATTTTAGTTAATCGAAATTATTTCAGATTATCTAGCTTATTGGTGAAAATTGCTAAACCTTTTCAATTTTTAATGCCTAATAAAATTAAAGATATGATGAATTTGATGCCTAATAATTTTCCAAAAAAAACTTTAAAAGAAAAAGAAATTTATGAAGTAAAAGGAAAGAAGAAAATTGCAAGAGTTGCATTATTAACAGGCTGTGTGCAAAAAGAGATTTCACCCCAAATAAACGAGTCAACAATTAGACTACTAAATAGACATGGTGTTGAAGTAATTGTTCCTAAAAAAATTCGTTGTTGTGGGTCTTTAACCCATCATTTAGGTAAAGAGCAAGAAGCCCATCAAGACTTTAAAAATAATATAAATATTTGGTATGACGAATATAAAAAGGGAAATCTTGATGCGATTTTGTCAAACACTTCTGGATGTGGCACTACAATGAAAGATTATGGTTTTATTTTTAAGGATGATAAAGAACTTAGCAAGAAAGCAAAAAAAATATCTGAGTTAACCAAAGATGTTTCTGAATATATTCATGAGAGTTTAAAATTGGATATAAAAACAAAATCTAAAAAATATAAAATTGCTTATCACTCAGCTTGTTCAATGCAACATGGACAAAAAGTTCACAATCAGCCAATAGATTTGTTAAATAAAACTCAAAATGAAATAATGGAAATACCTGAGGGGCACATTTGTTGTGGTTCAGCTGGAACTTATAATATTTTACAAACAAAAATCGCAAAACAACTTTTAGAAAAAAAAGTAAAAAATATAGAAAGTTTAAAGCCTGATTTTATTTCAACTGGAAATATTGGTTGCATAACTCAAATATCTCATGGTACTAAAACACCTATTTTACATACTGTAGAATTATTAGATTGGTATACAGGAGGACCAAAACCAAAAGCATTGCAAGGAAACTAATTATGAAAAAAATTTTAATTACTAGAAAATTATTAAAAGCATCTGAAGAAAAAGCAGCTCAATTATTTGAAACAAAATTTAATAGTAATGATGAATTATACTCACAAGCAAAATTAATTGAATTAAGCCAAGGCTGTGATGCAGTATTAACATCCCTAACTGATAAAATGGATGCTGATACAATTAATAAGTTACCAGAAACAGTTAAAGTTATATCTAATTTTGCTGTTGGCTTTGGAAATATTGATTTAGAAGCTGCAAAAAATAGAGGTATTGCTGTAACCAATACTCCTGAAGTTTTGAGTGATGCAACTGCTGAAATTGGAATTTTATTAATCCTAGGCGCATGTAGAAGAGTTTCTGAAGGAATTGAAGCTGCTAGAGAAAGTAATTGGAAATGGTCTGCAGATTATTTAATTGGAAAACAATTAACAGGTTCAAGACTTGGAATTTTAGGTATGGGAAGAATAGGTCAAAAAATTGCTAAAATAGCAAAATCACTTGGAATGATTATTCATTATCACAACAGATCAAGACTAAGTGAAGATAAAGAACAGGGAGCTATTTATCATGATAGTTTGAAAAGTTTGTTTTCAGTTTCAGATGTTTTGTCTATTTGCTGTCCTGCAACAAAAGAAACAGAAAATTTAATAAATAAAGAAACAGTTGAATATTTTCCAACAGGGGCTGTAATAACTAATGTTGCTCGAGGAGATATCGTTGATGATGAAGCTTTAATTGATGCTTTACATAGAAGAAAAATTTATGCAGCAGGATTAGATGTTTACAAAGGAGAGCCCAATTTAAATCCTGGATATTTAAAAATTAAAAGTGTGTTTATTTTACCTCATCTTGGTAGTGC
>JAYPCR010000032.1:0-7768 GCA_038124805.1 Candidatus Pelagibacteraceae bacterium | reverse complement strand
GCTCTAATTAATTTTGGTAAATGTTTTTCTACATTTTCATGACCAAATCTTGAGATTAAAGTTATCTTTCCTTTTTCATTTTCAGGATTTATTTTATTACATAAATTAACTAAATCTTCTGGTTTAAGTGTTGGTCCACATTTAATACCTATTGGATTTTTAATACCTCTACAAAATTCAACATGACCACCATCTAATTGTCTGGTTCTATCTCCAATCCAAACAAAATGCGCAGAAGTATCATGATATTCCCCAGTAGTAGAGTCAACTCTTGTCATTGCTTCTTCAAAAGGCAACAACAATGCTTCATGGGATGTCCAAAAGTTAACAGTCTTTAACCTTCTATTGAAATCTGAGTTTATTCCACAAGCATCCATAAATGCCAATGCATCAGCTATTCTATCTTCTAATTCCTTAAATCTTTTGGCTTCTGGTGTATTTTTAATAAATCCTAAATTCCAAGTATGAACTTTTTTAAGATCTGCAAATCCTCCATGAGAAAAAGCTCTAATTAAATTTAATGTTGATGCAGATTGAGAGTAAGCTTGCAGTAATCTTTTTGGATCAGGAATTCTAGCTTTTTCATCAAATTCTATTCCATTTATATTATCTCCTAAATAACTTGGGAGCTCTACCCCATCTTTAACTTCTGTTGGTGAACTTCTTGGTTTAGAAAACTGACCAGCTATTCTTCCAACTTTAACAACTGGTAAAGAAGCTGAGTAAGTTAACACTAAAGACATCTGCAACATTAATTTAAAAGTATCTCTTATGTTGTCAGGATTAAATTCTGCAAAACTTTCAGCACAATCTCCGCCTTGCAATAAAAAAGCTTTTCCATCAACCACTTCTGCTAATTGAGTTTTTAAATGTCTAGTTTCTCCAGCAAAAACTAAAGGAGGAAAGCTTTTAATTGTGTCCAACACATCGCTCAAATCCTTCTTATTAGGATATTCAGGAATATGTTTGACAGGATATTTTCTCCAACTATTTATTTTCCAATTTTTCATACAACCAGAGAGTGTTGTATCAGAGTTTAACTATTATTCAACTGTAACAGATTTTGCTAAATTTCTTGGCTTATCTATATCAAAACCTTTTTGCAAAGCTGAATAATAAGCCAATTTTTGTAATGGAATTGTTATTAGAAATGGAAAAAGATCATCGTTTGTACTTTCTACTTCTAAATTATCCCAAAGATTTTCTGAAAGTATCTCATCTTTACTCTTGTTAGTGATTAATAAAACTTTTGCACCTCTTGCTATAACTTCTTGCATGTTTGAAATTGTTTTTTTGTAATAGCTATCTCTTGGTGCTAAAACAATTACAGGCATGCCTTCCTCTATTAAGGCTAAGGGTCCATGTTTCATTTCACCTGCAGGATAACCTTCTGCATGAATGTAAGATAATTCTTTCAGCTTTAATGCTCCTTCTAGTGCAATCGGATAAGAAAAACCTCTACCTAAAAACATAGAACCTTTTGCTTCATTTAAATCTGAAGCTATATTTTGAATTTTATTATCCATTAACAAAGTTTTTTCAATTAATTTTGGCAATTTTTTTAAATCTTTAATTTTATTTTGATAATTTTTTTTAGATAAATCTTTTTTAAGATACCCAAATTTTAATGTTAAAATATATAAAATCAGAATTTGACCTAAAAAAGCTTTAGTTGAAGCAACACCAATTTCAGGACCACAATGAATTGGTAAAACAAAATTACTATCACGTGCAATTGAACTCTCTATAGAATTTACCACTGCACAGGTTTTCATATTATTTTTCTTACATAAATCTAATGCAGCATATGTATCTGCGGTTTCTCCTGATTGAGAAACAAATATATATAAACAATCCTTTTTAAATTTATTTTTTCGGTACCTAAATTCTGAGGCGATATCAATAGTAACATCTAAAGAAGTTAATTCTTCAAACCAATATTTAGCCATTAAACAGGAATGATATGCGGTACCACATCCTATTAATTTAATTGAATTAATATCATCAATATTCCAAGGAAAATTGTAAATATTGATTTCATTATTCAATTGGTCAATATATTCTTTAATTCCATTTTTAATGGTAACCGGCTGTTCTTCAATTTCTTTTGCCATAAAATGCTTAAAATCCCCTTTTTCATAATTTGTCTCATTTGATGACAATTCTAAAACTTTTTTGTTAATCTTAATTCCTTTTTCATTATAAAAATTTACTTGATCCTTTTTTACAAAGCAGAATTCACCATCCTCAAGATAAGTAATTTTATTTGTCATTGATTTTAAAGCGTAAGAGTCAGATCCTAGATAATTTTCATTTGGACCATATCCTACTGCTAAAGGTGATCCTCTTCTTGCACCCACAATTAAATCAGGTTCATCTTTAAAAAGTATTCCTAAAGCATAGCTACCATGAAGCTGTTTAAGAGCCGTAGTTATAGAATCTAAAATATTTTTTGTTTTTAAATGTTCAGTAATTAAATGCACGATTACTTCAGTGTCTGTTTGTGATTTAAAAACATGACCTTTACCTTCTAATAATTTTTTTAGTATTGTCGAATTCTCAATAATTCCGTTATGAACAACTGATACATTGGAAGATGAATGAGGATGAGCATTAACACTATTTGGAACACCATGAGTTGCCCATCGGACATGACCAATTCCAACTGTGCCTTCTAAATTTTTTATTAAAGAATTTTGCTCTAAATTATCAACTCTACCTTCTGATTTTACTTCTTTAATCACTCCATTGTATATTGTGGCAACTCCTGCAGAGTCGTATCCTCTATATTCTAATTTTTTAAGAGAGTTAAGGATTGCTGCTGAAACTGTTTTGCTACTTGTAATTCCAATTATTCCGCACATATTTATTTTTTTCTTTTATAATTTTTTACTTCTACTTGTTTAGCTCTAGTTAATGCCAAAGATTGTTTTGTTACATTTTTAGTAATAACTGAACCTGCGCCTATGATACTATTTTCTAAAAGTTTGACTGGAGCGACTAACGAGGAATTAGATCCCACAAATACATTGTCTTTAATTATTGTTTTGCTTTTTTTTATACCATCATAATTACAAGTTATTGTTCCGGCTCCAATATTTACATTATTCCCAATAATACTATCACCAATGTATGATAAATGATTTACCTTAGATTTTTTTCCTAAAATACTTTTTTTAATTTCAACAAAATTTCCAACTTTAGCACCTTCTTTTAAAATAGTATTAGGTCTAATTCTTGCAAAAGGTCCTACTTCTACTTTATTTTCTATTTTACAAAACTCTAAATGAGAAAATGATTTAATTGTTACATTGTTGCCAACTTTAACTTTTTTTCCAAAAACAACATAAGGCTCAATAGTTACATTTTTCCCAATCTTAGTATCATTTGAAAAAAAAATAGTTTCTGGCCCCACCATTCTGACACCATTTTTTAAAAACTTATCTCTTATTTTTTTTTGGTTATTTATTAAGTTATTTTGTTTCACTAGAAAAATCTCTATATTAAGTGTATATTGAATTTAATTCACATATTATTTCTTAAAAATACCCATATGAAACAAAAATTTACAATATTATTTGATTTAGATGGAACTCTAATCGATACAGCCCCTGACCTGATGTTAGCTCATAACCATGTCATGAAAAAATTTGGTTATCCAACAAAATCAGCTAATGATATTAGAAATTTAGTAGGTCAAGGTGCAGGCTCAATGATTGGTAAATCAATTTGGGGGCAAGCAAAAAAAGAATTGAAAAAAATTAGTGATCAAAAAATAAAAGACAAAATGGTTAATGAATTTATAGACTATTATGGAAAAAATATTCTTAAAGAAAGTACTTTAATTAAAGGTGTTAAAGATTTTTTAATTTGGTGCAAAAAAGAAAATATATCAATGGCTGTATGTACTAATAAAACAGAGCATCTCGCTGTAGACTTATTAAAGAAAATTGGAATTTACGATTTTTTTGAATATGTTGCTGGTTATAATACCTTTGATTATTGTAAGCCTGACCCTAGACACATAACTAATATTTTAGAAATTATAGACGGAGATATAAAAAAATCATTAATGATTGGCGATAGTGAAACTGATGCAAATGCAGCTAAAGCTGCTGGAATACCAATAATTTTATTAAAAAATGGATATACCGATAAAAATTCTGATGAAATATACCATAACCATTTAGTCGAAGACTTTGTAAATATTAATAAAGTAATTACTACATATCTTTAATATTGATTAAATTTAATTAGGAATTAAAACAACTTTTAAAACAAGGAGTTTTAATTGATAATTCATAAAGTTAAAGTTTACCCATCAAAAATTAATTTACCTAAAAAAAAACAATTAGCTTGGAAAATTGCTGAAATCGCAAGTGATAATGCCAAATTAGACAAAGAAGCAATTGAAATGGTAATAAATAGAATAATTGACAATGCCTCAGTTGCAATAGCATCATTAAATAGAAATCCAGTAATTTCATCAAGAGAAATGGCTTTAAAGCACCCAAGAAAAAATGGTGCAACTTTATTTGGAGTTGATTCAAAAAAAACTTTTGATTGTGAGTGGGCCGCATGGTCAAATGGAACTGCTGTGAGAGAACTTGATTTTCATGATACCTTTTTAGCTGCTGATTACAGTCATCCAGGTGATAATATTCCACCACTATTAAGCGTTGCTCAACAAAACAAAAAAAGTGGTTTAGATCTTTTAAGAGGAATTATTACTGCTTATGAAGTTCAAGTAAATCTTGTTAAAGGCATTTGTTTACACAAACATAAAGTAGATCATATTGCACATCTTGGACCTAGTGTTGCTGCTGGACTTGGTACAATGCTTAAACTTGATACTGAAACAATTTATCAAGCTGTTCAACAAGCGTTGCATACAACAATTTCCACAAGACAGTCAAGAAAAGGAGAAATTTCTAGTTGGAAAGCATATGCACCTGCTCATGCTGGAAAACTTGCGATTGAAGCGGTAGACAGAACTATGCGAGGAGAAGGTGCGCCTAGTCCTATCTATGAAGGAGAAGATAGTGTTATTGCGCAAATTCTTGATGGAAAAAATGCTTCATATAAAGTGCCTTTACCAAAAAAAGGTGAGGTTAAGAAAGCAATTTTAGAGACATATACGAAAGAATATTCTGCAGAATATCAATCTCAAGCATTAATTGACCTTGCAAAAAAAATTAAATCTAAAATTAACGACTTAAATCAAATAAAAAAAATTGACATTTATACTAGTCACCACACTCACTATGTTATTGGCACTGGTGCAAACGATCCTCAAAAAATGGACCCTAATGCCAGTCGTGAAACTCTTGACCATTCAATCATGTATATTTTTGCAGTTGCTTTAGAAGATGGAGATTGGCATCATGTTAAATCTTATACTAAAGCTAGAGCTAAAAGAAAAAGTACTATTAAAATTTGGCACTCAATTCAAACACACGAGGATAAAAAATGGACAAAAAAATATCATGATCCAAATCCAAAAAATAAATCTTTTGGGGCTAAAGTAGTTGTTACTATGAATAATGGTAAAAAGATAATAGATCAAATTGATCGAGCTGATGCACATCCTTATGGTGCTCGTCCATTCAAAAGAGAGAATTATATTAAAAAATTTTTAACTTTAACTGAAAATATTTTAGATAAGAAAGAAAGCAATCGTTTTTTAAAAACTGTTCAAAATTTAAAGAATTTAAAAAATGGTGAACTATCAAAACTGAATATTGAAATTAAAAACAATAGATTGAAAAGAAATCTTAAAAAGGGAATTTTTTAGTGCATTTTATTGAAAAAGAACCTAGCCAAAAAAGAATAGATTTTGTTGAAAAATTAAAATCTAATAAAATATTAAGAGCTCCTGGAGCTTACAATCCACTTACAGCTAAATTAATTGAAGAAATAGGATACGACGCAGTTTATGTATCTGGTGGTGTGATGGCTAATGATCTTGGATTTCCAGATATTGGCTTAACTACGCTTCAAGATGTAAGTACAAGATCTTATTTAATCTCGAGAGTAACAAATTTACCAACAATAGTAGATATTGATACTGGATTTAAATCCTGCAAAGAAACCATAGAAACTTTTGAGGAATTTGGAATCACGGCAGTACATTTAGAGGATCAAATCGAACGTAAAAGATGTGGTCATTTAGATAATAAAGAGCTTATTTCAACAGATGCCATGGTTAAGAAAATTAAAGAATGTGTTTCTGCAAAAAAAGATGAAAATTTTAAAATTATCGCAAGATCTGACGCAAAAGGTGTAGAGGGAATAGATAAAATGATTGATAGATGTAAAGCGTATATTGATGCTGGAGCAGAAATCATATTTCCAGAAGCACTGCACAATGAAAATGATTTTGAAAAAGTTAGAAAAGAACTGTCGTGTTATTTGTTAGCTAATATGACAGAATTTGGTAAATCCAAGCTATTTAATTATAAAGAATTAGAGAATTTTGGCTATAATATAGTAATTTACCCAGTGACAACGCAAAGACTAGCAATGAAAAATGTTGAAGATGGATTAAGAGACATTTATGTAAATGGACACCAGAACAATATTATTGATAAAATGCAAACTAGAAAAAGATTATATGAATTAGTTGAATATGAAAAATATAATTCTTTAGACGAAAAAATTTATAATTTTAGTACGGAAGGACATGAATAATGAGTGATGATGTAAAAAAAGGGTTGCTTGGAATTATTGTTGACGAAACACAAATCTCTAAAGTAATGCCTGAAATAAACTCTCTAACTTATAGAGGATATGCTGCTCAAGATTTATGTGAATATTGTAGGTTTGAAGAAGTAGCTTACTTAATATTAAATAAAGATTTACCTAATTCAATCCAACTTAAAAAATTTGAAAAAGAAGAGAGAGACAATAGAGAATTAACTAAAAATTTATATGAAATTATAAAACATATGCCAAAAAGATCACATCCAATGGATGTGGCAAGAACTGCTGTAAGTGTGATGGGTTTAGAAGATAAAGAAACATCAAACTCTTCACCTGAAGCCAATATGAGAAAAGCACTTAGAATTTTTGCAAAAACTCCAACAGCAATTGCAGCATTTTACAGAATAAGAAAAGGAAAAAAAATTATTAGACCTAAAAAATCACTTACATTTGCAGAAAACTTTTTTTACATGTGTTTTGGAAAAGTTCCTGAAAAAGAAATTGTAAAAGCTTTTGATGTTTCTTTAATTCTTTATGCAGAACATAGTTTTAATGTCTCTACATTTACAGCAAGAACTATTACAAGTAGCTTATCTGATATTCATGGAGCGATAACAGGAGCCATTGCTAGTTTAAAAGGACCTCTACATGGAGGTGCTAATGAAGAAGTGATGCACATGATGAACAAAATTAAAACACCTGGAAATGCTTTGAAATGGATTAATAATGCTTTAGACAAAAAACAAGTTGTAATGGGTTTTGGTCATAGAGTTTATAAATCTGGAGACTCTAGAGTTCCAACTATGAGAGAATATTTTAGAAAAGTAGCTAAAGTTAAAAAGGATAAAAAATTTGAAAAAATTTATGACATTGTTGAAAAAGTAATGATTAAAAGAAAAAATATTCATCCTAATGTTGATTACCCTACTGGTCCAACTTATCATTTAATGGGATTTGATACTGATTTCTTTACACCCATATTTGTGATTTCAAGAATTACTGGTTGGTCGGCTCACATTATGGAACAACATGCTGCAAATAAACTTATTAGACCTTTGGCTAAATA
>JAYPCR010000031.1:0-7929 GCA_038124805.1 Candidatus Pelagibacteraceae bacterium | reverse complement strand
TTTACATCGGGTATATCTGCATCAACAATTTCTTTGATTGCTCCTTCACTTAATGCGTCTTGATATTCCCAATGATCAAATGGATATCCATGTTTTTTTGAATGATCTGTTATACTTTTTAAAAATGACATTAAAATAATTGTTTTTTTATTTCTTCTGCAACTCTACTAGTTTCATCAAGTTTTTTATAGCTCCAAATTTCTAAACTAGTATCTAGCTTTTTAATAATATTTAATTTACTAAATAATTCTCTAAATTTTTTAATTCTTTGATCATTTTTATCTGTAGGAATATCAGCTACATAAATTGGTTTTCCAGTTAAAGCTGCTTCTGAAATCATTGAAGTTGAATCACAAGTCACACAAATATATTTTGCTAAAGATAAAGCAGATAAATAAGCTTTTTTATCAACAGTTTCAATCACAAGACTACTATGTCCAAGTATATTTTTAGATAATTCTATTATATTTCTTGGTGTTCTCATTGAAGGAATAACAATACCCTGAAGATTATTCTTTGTTAATAAATCATTAAACAAATCTAAAATATTCAAAATATTTTTGTCTGAATAATCATAATGTTTTGTTGGACCACCTAATATTAATAAAAAATATTCTTTGTTTATATCTAATCTATCTTTCAGATAATTAGTTTGATGGTTAATTTCATCTATATTAAGATAATGTATTGCACCTTTTGTCTGGTACACATTTTCTCCAACAAGACCATCATGCTCTGGGGCTATGATAAAATTAAAATTATCTAAGCTAACCTTTGGATCTTGAATATGAATGTTAACTATATTTTTTTTTGAATTTTTTTTTAAATAAATTGAGGGTATGACACTTTTTCTGCCACATGAAATAATTACATCAAAGTCATTTACATTAATTTTTTTAAATACAATTTGAGAAATAGGTGCAAATTTTGGAGGAAAAGGTTTCCAAAAACTATTAAGTTCAACTTTGTGGTGTGTAAAATCTAAATCTAAAGCTTTTGCTAGGCCTTCCACTTGACTAATCATACCGTGCATACCTTCGGTCAATAATATACCTTTTAATTTAGTCATTAATCACTATATAGCTTCCATATGAGTCAAAATCCAACTAAACACACAAAAGTGTTAATAATTGGATCCGGTCCAGCTGGATACACAGCTGCAGTCTATGCCGCAAGAGCTATGCTAAAACCTATATTGGTTTATGGAGTGCAACCGGGTGGTCAATTAACTACTACAACAGACGTTGAAAATTACCCTGGTTTTTCAGATGTAATACAAGGACCTTGGCTAATGGATCAAATGAGAGATCAAGCAAAAGCTGTTGGGACTGAAATGATTGAAGATCATATAGCTTCGGTAGATTTAAAGTCTAAACCTTTCACAGCTGTTGGTGATAGTGGACAAAAATATTCAGCTGACAGCATAATTATATCTACAGGTGCTCAAGCTAGATGGCTCAATATAAAATCAGAACAAGAATTTAGAGGCTTTGGTGTTTCAGCCTGCGCTACTTGTGATGGCTTCTTTTTTAAAGATAAAGAAGTGGCTGTAGTTGGTGGTGGAAATGCAGCTGTTGAAGAGGCAATATTTTTAACTAAATTTGCATCCAAAGTTAAACTAATTCATAGACGAGATAGTTTAAGAGCTGAAAAAATGCTTCAAAAAAAATTAATGGAAAATAAAAAAATTGAAATAATTTGGGATAGTGTTGTTGAAGATGTAATTGGTGATCAAGAACCAAAAAACGTTAAAGGTATTAAAATAAAAAATCTTAAAACAAATAATATTCAAGAAATTAAGCTTGATGGACTATTTATTGCAATAGGACATGATCCAGCAACACAGCTATTTAAAGATCAATTAGAGATGGATAAAGAGGGTTATTTATTAACTAAAGCAGACTCAACAGAAACAAATATTCCTGGCGTTTATGCAGCAGGAGATGTGAAAGATAAAACATTTAGACAAGCAGTAACAGCTGCTGGCATGGGATGTATGGCTGCTCTTGAGGCTGAAAAATTTTTATCACACTAATACTAATATTATTAAATTAATAAATGTTAAATCTTGGTCTAGTTGGAAAATATATTCAAAATTCACAAGCTCCAGATTTAATAACTAAACTATCAAAAGAGTTTAACTTTCCACTAAGCTATAAATTGTTTGATTTGCAAAAAGAAAAAGAAATAAATTTCGAATTATACATAAAAGAATTAAGAAATAATGGTTTGAAAGGAGTAAATGTTACTTTCCCATTCAAAGAAATGGCAGCAAAAATTTCAAATGTCAAAGGAGATGAGGTTGAATTAACTAAATCTTCAAACCTTCTACTATTAGAAGAAAAAATAGTTGCAAGAAATACCGATTATCTTGGTTTTGAAAATCTTTTAAATTTTCATTTTAAAGAAAAATTTAACAATATTCTTGTTTTAGGTGGTGGTGGAATAGGTAGATCTGTATGTTTTGCATTGGCTAAATATGGAATTAAAAAATTATATTTATTAGAAAAAGATTTAAATAAATCTACTCAGCTTATTGAAGAATTAAAAAAAATTGGCATAAATATTCAAGCAATTTCATTAAAAGAATTAGAAGACAATTTGATTTTTGATGGAATATTAAATTGCACACAAGTAGGTCATGAACATTCGCCAGGCAATATTCTTAAAAATTATAATTTAAAAAACGTAAAATGGATTTTTGATGCTATTTACGTGCCAGCTGAAACAGAATTTATTAAACAAGCTAAAATAGCTGGAGTAAAAACGATTAGTGGAATAGATTTATTTATATTTCAAGGTATTGAAGGTTTTATATTATTTTCTAATCAAGAAAGTTTAAGAGAAAATTTATATAGAAATATTGAAAAGATTAGAGAATTTTATTTTAAAAAATTAATCTAAACCTTATAACCAAACATTTCTGGTAACCACAAAATCAATTGTGGAAATAATATCATTATTCCAAGAGCAAATAACAAAACAAGAATAAATATCCATATTTCAGATATCATTTCTTTTAAAGTAATTCCTGTAACTGCATTAATAACAAATAGAAGTATCCCATAAGGTGGTGTAATTAACCCTATCATTGAATTAACTACCACTAGTACTCCAAAGTGAATCAAATCAATACCTAAAGCTTTACAAATTGGAATGAATAAAGGAATTATGACAAGAATAATTGTAGTGGCATCTAAAAAACATCCTAATAATAAAACAATTACATTTACAAGAAGCAAAAATGTAAGTGGACTAATATCAATATCTTGAAGAAAGGCAGTCATCAATCCAGGAATATTTTCAGTGATAACAATATAATTTAAAATAAATGCACCACCAATTACAACACCAACTGCCGCTGAGGATTTTGCACTATCAACTAAAATTTCATAAAGAGATTTAAATGATACGGATTTGTATAATACTCCAGTCAAAAACAAAGCATACAAGGCAGCAATAGCTGCTGCTTCAGTTGGAGTTGTTACACCCCCATAAATTCCATACAACAAAATTGCTGGCATTAATAGAGCTGGAAATGCTCTTATTGTAGTTTTTGGTAATTTTTTTAATGGCACCGGCGGCTCTGTTGCAAAATTTCTTTTATGTGCAATTATAGTATTCATTATCATTAGCACTAAACCCATAATAAGACCTGGTACTATACCTGCTAAAAATAAATAACCTATAGAGGTATCAGAAATAACTGAATACAAAACCATTGGAATAGATGGTGGAATAATTGGGCCAATTGTTGCTGATGCTGCTGTAATAGCCGCAGCATACCCTCTTGAATACCTGCCATCTTTAGTCATCATCCCAATAATAATTTTACCTATGCCTGCTGCATCAGCTACAGCAGATCCAGACATTCCAGAAAAAATCAATGAAGCGACTACATTTACATGTCCCAATCCACCTTTAAACCTTCCAACTACAGCAATACAAAAGTTCAATAAACGATCCGTAATTGTTCCTGCGTTCATTATATTTGCGGCAGTTATGAATAATGGAACAGCCAATAAAACAAACGATTTATATAGTCCTTGAAGTATTTTTTCTCCAGCTAAAGCCACATCTAAATCTCCAAAAGTAAAGTACATTATCGATGCAGAAATAATAGAATATCCAACAGGAGTTCCTATGCCAGCTAAACCAAAAAGTGTTATTAGAAAAATTACTAATTCAATGTTCATAAATATTCTAATTAATACTTAACTATTGTTCTTAATTTACTTTTTGATTGATCAAATTCTGAAGGACCATTTTTTAAAATCTTAATAAATTTAAATAGATAAAATATAATTATCGAAATCATAAAAATTCCATACACGGAAAAAACATAACTTAAAGGTATTTTGTCTCCTGTTAAGGGAAATTTCACTGTTGCTGTTTTTCTTATTTTCATCCAGTCGATATAATCTATAGTTGGCAATAACGCCCATCCCATTATTAAAACTATAGCAACCGCAGACACAATTGACATAATATATCTGGCTTTAAAAGATGAAGATGAGTAGATTAAATTAAATGTAACATGATCTTTTTCTTGTACTAAAAATGCTGAGCCAAGAAAAACAATCCAAACCCAAAGAATTCTACATAGTTCTAGAGTCCATCCAAATGGAGAGTGAAGAACGTATCTTGAAAAAATTTGTAATAGAAACGTAATGAACAACGCCGCCAACAATGTGGCGGCGATAGTTCTTGCTATTCGATTAACATGTTTTTGAAATAAATTTATCAAAAACAGTAATATTAATTACCTAAAGAATTAATTTGTTCTAATACTCCTTTAGGCCAACTTTTTGCTGCTTCACTACCTACGTACTGAGCTTGCACATGTTTTCTAAAAGCTGCTGAGTCTGGTTCATAAATTTCTAAACCTTGAGAACGAATAAAGTCAGCTAAACTATTTTCTAAATTTAGTTGCTTTAAACGACCCCAAGAAGCCGCTGCATCAGCCGCTTGCTGAACTCTCATTTTTTGATCACCTGATAACTTGTCCCAAGTTTTTTTTGAGAAAGCTATATAGTTTAGATCTACTAAATGCGAAGTTAAGATAATTTGTTTAGTTACTTCATAGAACTTTTTATCTACTACAGTTGGTAAAGGGTTATCTTGACCATCAACTGCTCCTGTTTGAAGAGCTGTATAAACTTCATTAAATGCAAGAGGTGTTGGAGAGGCTCCAAGCGCTTTACCTAAAAACTGCCAAGCATCAGTTCCTGGCATTCTCAAGTTAACACCTTTTAAATCTGCTGGAGTTTTTACAGTTAGTTCATCTTTAGATTGTCTTAGGTTTACGTGTCTTCTACCAAGGTACATTACTGATAAAAGTTTTACACCTAATTCATCTTCAACTTTTTTCTTAAAAGGATCCATCAACGCATGATTGAATACTCTTACTTGGTGAGCAGCATCCTGATGAACATATCCAGTTGCAAAAATTGAAAACTCTGGAAAGAATTGTGCCAATTCTTGAGCTGAAGTTACAGACATTGTTAAATTTCCTCTACTTATTGCATCAAGCTCAGTGCCTTGATCAAACATTGTAGAGTTATATCCAACTTTAACTTCTGCAAAATCAGAAATCATTGGAAACATAACATTAGCAATTGCAACTGATCGAGCATCTGTTTCAGATGCAGAGGTTGCCATTGTTAATTTCAGCTTTGCTGAATAACTTGGTGAAACCATTGAAACTGTTAGAACTAAAAACGAAATAACAGATATTAAAAGTTTCTTTTTGATATTTAGAAACATATTTTCTCCCTATTAAATTAAAGTATTTATAAAGTGAATTTTGTAATCTTTTATTGCCGATGATTCAACCTAACAGAATCTTTATATATGAATAATTTTTTTTTTATTTGCTGAATTTTGTATAGCCTCAACTACTTTTAAAGCATTTAAGCCATCATACCCTGAAACTTTTGGTTCTTCTTTTTTTTTAATTACATTAGAAAAATGTACAAGTTGTTGTTTAAAAGGATCATTATATCTAAATTTTAATTTTTTATTTTTAAAAGAATTTAACCAATCTTGATTATTTTTATGTTTCCATAAATTTAAGTCAGGTATAGATAAAGATCCCTCTGAACCTCCAATTAAGTAACAATTTTGTGCCGTGTAAGGAAAATCAGAATTTTCTTTTGAAGTCATTTCCCAACTCCATGGAGAAACAATACTATCTGATACAGACATATTGCCTATGGCACCAGATTTAAATTCAAAAATTACTGAGGCAAGATCTTCATTTTCATATCCTCTAAAAGATGGAACAGTTATTGCTTGCACACTAGAAATTTCACCACAAAAAAACATTAACAAATCAACATCATGTATTAAATTGACTGATACAGGACCGGCACCTGTTTTTTTTCTCCAGGGCGCTTTATCGAAATAATGATCTGGCTTATAAAACCAACAGGTAGATATTACTGATCTAATTTTACCAATTAAATTTGAGTCTATTGTTTTTTTAGCGGTACTTATAATATTATTATATCGCCTATGATGACCAACAAGTATAGGTACTGATTTTTTATCAGAATAACTTAAAAATTTTTCAACAACTGAAACTTTGTTACCAATTGGTTTTTCAATTAAAACTGGAATATTATGTGAAACAAATTTCTTTGCATGATCTAAATGCAACGGCGTTGGTGTAGCAATTACTACTCCATCAGGTTTATCTAATTTTAGTAGCTCCTCTATAGAGTTAAATATTTTACATTTAAAATTTATATCTTTTCTCAAACTTTGGTCTGGTTCTACGATTGCACTTAAAGTTACATCTTTATTGCTATCTATAATTTCTGCATGTTTTTTTCCAATTAATCCAAAGCCAATGACTGCTATTTTTAATGAACTCATATTTAAATTTACACAGTTAAATTTATGTGAAACTTAGTTTAATTCTTTACAAAAATTTTTAATTTTATCTAACGCTTTTTTTAAATTTTCCATTGATGTAGCGTAAGAGATTCTAAAGAAACCTTCTAAACCAAATGCAGAACCTTGAACAACAGCAATTCCTGAATGTTCAAGTAAAGATTTTACAAAATCAGTATCATTATTTATTACATTTCCATTTGGATCTTTTTTACCAATTAAAGCTTTGCAACTAGGAAAAACATAAAATGCTCCATCAGGATTTAAACATTCAATCCCTTCGATCTGATTTAAAGATGATACTACAAAGTCTCTTCTTTCTTGAAATGATTTTGCTCTTTCTTTTATAAAATCTTGTTTTCCATTTAAAGCCTCTACTGCTGCTGCTTGACTTATTGATGATGGATTTGTTGTTGATTGAGATTGAATTTTTGCAATTGCTTTAATTATGTCTTTTGGACCAGCTGCATAACCTATTCTCCAACCTGTCATAGAGTATGCTTTGCTAACACCATTCATAGTTAAAACTCTATCTTTTAATTCTTTTATTTGAGCAATAGTGAAGAATTTAAAACCTTCATAAACAACGTGTTCATAAATATCGTCACTTAAAATATAAACATGAGAATGTTTAATTAAAATTTTTGATAATTCTAAAATATCACTCTCTGAATAACATGCGCCAGTTGGATTAGAAGGAGAATTTAAAATAATCCACTTAGTTTTTGGAGTAATAGCTTTATCTAATTCCGATGGACTTAATTTAAATCCTTGTTTCTCATCACATTCTAAAATTATTGGAGTTCCTCCAGCTAGCAAAACCATATCCGGATAAGAGACCCAATATGGCGCAGGTACAATAACTTCATCACCTTCATTTAGAGTTGCCATCATGGCATTATAAATAACGTGCTTGCCTCCAGCTCCAACTGTAATTTGATCTAAATCATAATCTAAATTGTTTTCTCTTTTGAACTTATCAACTATTGCTTTTTTTAATACAGGCGTACCATCAACCGCTGTATATTTTGT
>JAYPCR010000030.1:0-8028 GCA_038124805.1 Candidatus Pelagibacteraceae bacterium | reverse complement strand
CCTGAAGGTCCTACAATAGAATAAATATTTCCTTTTTTAAAATTAAAACTCAAATTATTGAGAACTTTAATCTTTTTATTGTTATCAAAAGTTTTAAAAACTTTAATTAATTGATAAAAATTATTCATATTTTAAAGATTGAACCGGATCTAACCTTGCTGCTTTTAATGCTGGAAAAATTGATACAATTATAGTTATTACAATTGAACAGGTTGCAATAATAAATATTGATGAAGGATTTATTTCAGAAGGCATTTTGCTTAAAAAATAAATTTCTTCAGGAAATAAAGAAATATTAAATGAACTACTTAGAAATAATCTGATATTTTCTATATATATTGAAAATAAAACTCCTAAAAAAATTCCAAATAAAGTTGCAGAAGTACCAATAATTACGCCAACTAAAAAAAAAATTTTAATAATAGACTTATTTAATACCCCTATAGATTTTAAAATTGCTATATCACGTGTTTTATTTTTAACTAGTATTGTTAAACCAGAAATAATATTAAAAGCTGCAACAATAATAATTAATGATAAAATTATAAACATTACATTTCTTTCAACTTTTAATGCTGAGAATAATGAATTATTCATATCAGCCCAACTAAATACAAATTCTTGATCAAATATATTTTGAATTAATTCCTTCTGTGTCTCAATGTTTTGAGGGTTTTTAAGGTAAATTTCTAAATTTCTTTGATCTTTTGCTATACCAAAAAATTCTTCTAAAGTTTCAAGATTAATAAAAGCAATATTGTTATCAAAATCTGCAAGACCGCTATCAAAAATCGAAATAACTGTAAATGTTTTTTGTTTTGGCAAATTACCAATGATAGTTTCTACACCAGATGGTGACATCAAGGTAATATCATCACCAACATCTATTCCAAGAGCAAACCTTAGTTCTTTTCCTATAGAAATAAAATTACCAGTTAATGAATTTTTATTTCCTTTAAAGTTTTTGTTATTGATTAGATCCAATGACGAAAAGTCATCATTACTGTAACCTCTTAACAAAATTCCTTTTGTAGTATCATTTTTAATAACAATAGCTTCACCTGAATTACTAAAAATTAAATTATTAGATAAATTTTTTAAATCTAAATTATCTAGTTTTTTTTGGTCAATTTGATTTTGGTATGGTTTTACTGTTACGTGTGAATTAAAACCTACAATTTTGTTTACTAGTTCAGTCCTAAAGCCATTCATGACAGACATAACTATAATTAAAACTGCAACTCCTAGGCTTATCCCAATAAATGAAAATATAGAAATTATATTTAAAAAACCGTCTTTTTTTCTGGCTTTTAAAAATCTAAAAGTAACTTCTTTTTCTAATGTAGATATCAATTTTTAACTTTATGTTCAGTGATAATCTTTATTATTTGATTTAATGGCAAATTTTGGGCTTCTTTTCCAGTTTCTTTGAATTCAAATGTATCTCCTTCAGATTTTTTACCAATTATTATTTGATAAGGAGCTCCAATTAAATTGCTTTTTTTAATCTTAGATGAGAAATTTTCATCCGTATCATCAATTATTGTATCAATATTATTACCAGCAAGTTCATGATAAATATTTTCTGCTTTAATCAAAGCAGAATTATCATTTTTATTTATCATCGGAATTATAATTAAATCATAAGGTGCAACAGAAATTGGCCATTTCATGATTTCATTTTTTTCATCAAATTTTGCTTCAATAATGGCACCAACTAGCCTTGAAACACCAATTCCATAAGATCCCATTTTTACAAAATCTTTCTTTCCACCAGGTAAATCAACAGCTGCATTCATTGGTTTTGAATATTTATCTCCAAAATAAAATATATGACCAACTTCAATACCTTTTGTTATTAATCTATTTTCTTCTATAACGCTTTTTTCAAATTCTTCTTGATTAAATTTTTCATCTGTAACCGAATAAAATTTTTCATATTTACTTCTTAAATTTTCTAACGAATTTTTTTCAACTTTAATATCACCTGTTTCAACATCAAAAATTCTTTTGTCAGTAAAGATTTTACTTTCTCCCGTTTCAGCTAAAATAATAAATTCATGTGATAGATTTCCACCAATTGGACCTGTATCAGCAGCCATAGGTATGGCTGTTAAACCTAATCTCTTAAATGTTCTTAAATAAGATATAAAAAATTTGTTATAAGAAAAAATTGCTTCTTCGTCACTGATATCAAAAGAATAAGCATCCTTCATATAAAACTCTCGGCCTCTCATAATTCCAAATCTTGGTCTAATTTCATCTCTAAACTTCCATTGAATGTGATACAGCAACTGCGGTAAAGACTTATAAGACTTAATTGATGCTCTAAAAATATCTGTTACTAACTCTTCATTTGTAGGGCCGTAAAGCATTTCTCTATTTTGACGGTCTTTTATTCTTAACATTTCCTCACCATAATCATCGTAACGACCACTTTCTTTCCATATTTCGCTTGATTGAATTGTAGGCATTAGAATTTCTTGAGCACCAATTTTATTTTGTTCTTCTCTTACAATTTGTTCTATTTTTTTCATTACTTTAAAGCCAAGTGGTAACCAAGAGTAAATTCCTGCTGAAGATTGTTTAATCATACCAACTCTCAACATTAATTGATGTGATTTAATTTTTGCTTCTGAAGGAATGTCTTTAAGTATTGGTATAAAAGATTTTGATATATACATTTAATTAATAATATTTCTTAAGTTCAGATATTCAAATTTCATTAATAAGTAAATAATTAAAAAAATTATAGTAGTAATTCCAGTACAATATATAAACTTTTTTAACATTTTTGGATTTTCAGGTGATCCTGGATCTTCACCCTCAACTTTTTTTGATTTTTGACGATTTACATCAATCGGTAATATAGCAAAGAAAACAATCCACCAAATAATGATATAAATAATTGCTAACCCGGTGATGCTCATTAGATCCTAACTAAATTTATATTTGTAATAGGTTTTTTGCCAGTTTTTTCCTTAGAATATTTTCTACAAGCAATTTTTAGTGCATCAATTAAGTTATGCTCTTGTTGTCGACTACTTAATTTAAAAGATCTAGTTGTTTTATCAATTTCTTCTTCTAAACCATAAATAAATTCATCTTTTTCATAAATTGGTAATCCTCTAAAAGATAACACTGGATTATTATGAATATTGCCTTTTGGAGTAATCATTAATGTAACTTCTAAATAGCCGTTCGCGCTAAGATTTTTTCTGTCTTTAATAGATTGGGAGTCCTCCTCTACACTAATGTTGCCATCAAGATACAATCGGCCACTTGGAGCTTTATCATAAACTTCAGGTTCATTTCCAGGATATAGTTTTACAATATCTCCATTTTCAACTTGCACAGGATATGGAACTTGCATCTCTTTAGCAAAATTAATGTGTTCAATCATATGTCTATGTTCACCATGAACTGGAATTACACATTTAGGTCTAATCCATTCATACATGTCTTTTAAATCATCTCTATTTGGATGACCTGAAACGTGAACAAATTCACTTTCTTCTGATATTACTTCTATACCATCTTTAACAAGTTGATTGTGTAGCTTGTATAATTTTTTTTCATTACCTGGAATAATTTTAGAGGAAAAAATTACAGCATCACCTTTTTCAATAAACACATCTGGATGAACATAGCTAGAGATTCGCATCATTGCTCCCATAGGTTCACCTTGACTACCAGTGCACAAATAAACAATTTTTTCTCGAGCAATATTTTTTACATTTCTTGGATCTATAGGCTCAATAGTGTTTTGTAGATAGCCACATTGTCTAGCAGCTTTATAAATTCTATGCATAGATCTTCCAACTAAAGATATTTGTCTTCCTGTTTTCTCAGCACAATAAAAAGCTGTTTCCATTCTTGCAACATTTGATGCAAATGAAGTGATTATAATTCTCTTTTTTAATCTACTCATAATGTTAAGCATACTTTTTCTAACATCTAATTCTGAACCTGATCTGCCTACACTAAAAACATTAGTTGAGTCACAAATCATAGCGAGAACACCTTCGTCACCAATTTGTTTAAGTCTTTTTGAATTAATATCTTCTCCAATTAATGGGTTTGGATCCACTTTCCAATCACCAGTATGCAAAACCACTCCAGCTGGTGTTTGAATTCTTAGTCCATTTGGCTCAAGTATAGAGTGTGTTAAAGTTATATATTCAATTTCAAATGGTTCTAACTTAACTTTGCCATTTAATTGAACAATTTGAAGATCCTTTGTTATGTCGATATGCTTTTCTTTAAATTTTTCTTTTACTAAAACAGCAGTAAATGGTGTTGCAAATATTTTACATTTCAAATTTGGCCATAAATGAGCAATTGCACCTATATGATCTTCATGAGCATGGGTAAGAATTATGCCTAATAAATTATCTTTTCTCTCAACAATAAAACCAGGATCTGGATAAATTAAATCTACACCTGGTAAAGTATCATCAGCAAATGTAACACCAATATCAACCATGATCCATTTATGATCTCCGGGTTGTCCATAACCAAAGAGATTCATGTTCATGCCAATTTCACCAGATCCACCTAGTGGACAGAATAATAATTCATCTTTCATATTATTGAATTAACTTAGAGGCTTTAAATAAACCCTTAATAGTTATATCTTTATCTTGTAATACTTTCGTTTTAATTGAATTTTTAAATAATTCTGAAAATCCTCCAGTTATTATTACTTTAAAAGACTTTCTTGTCTCCTTAATAATTAAATTAATTATATTGTCAATTAATCCAGCATAGCCCCAAAAAAAACCAGATCTAACAGCTGATAAAGTATCTACTCCTATAACTTTTTTTATTTTTTTAAGATTGATCTTAGGTATCAAAGTTGCTTTATCTGACAAAGTATTAAGAGAAAGTCTAATACCAGGTGAAATTATACCACCTTTATAAGTATTTTTAATAAGTACGTCAAAAGTAGTGGCTGTACCAAAATCTAGTATTATAAAATTCTCTTTATTATTAATGACACTAATTGCATTTGCTATTCTATCAGATCCAACTTGTTTATAATTTGCCTCAATATTTAATAATTTTTCTAATTTTAAATCTTTAATCTCATAAATCCTAGTTTTAGTTTGTTTCTTTATAAAAAATTCTATACTTTTAAAAGTGCTAGGCACTACACTACAAAATAAAATTTTTGTAATTTTATCAAATTTTATTTTATTCTTTTTAAAATGTTCAATAACAATTTTTTGACTAATTCCTTTTGAAGTTAAATTAAATCTTTTTAAAATCTTGCCATTATAATTAAGAATGCAAATTTTAGTCTCAGTATTTCCAATATCGCCTAATAAAATCATCTAATTAATTAATTTTGTTAAATTTTTTTCAAAAATAGATTTTAATCTATTTTGAAATTTATTTTTATCAATTTTTTTTTGAGTTAAGTCAAAAAGATTTGTAGTTGGATAGTCTTGAATATAAGGACTTTTGATCAAATTTATTCCTATGCCTATTATTAAATATTTTTGACCTTCTTTAACAACAGACTCTTGTAATATACCACAAATTTTTTTACCATTAATTAATAAATCATTAGGTGGTTTTATGGTGATTTTTTTTTTATAAAATTTTGATAATAATTTTTTTATAAGCTCGCAATTTAATTTAGTAATTCTCTTTATATTTAAATTATGATTTTTAATTTTAAAAAAAAAACTTACAAATAAATTTCCTTTAAACGAAATCCATTTTTTTCCATATTGTCCTTTTCCAGATTTCTGAGAAATTGCAGTAACCATACCATATTGACTATTCGTTTTATTGATTAATCTTAAAGCTGTATTGTTAGTACTATTTACTATTTTATAATCAAACTGTTTGATTTTCATTAAATAACATTAATTCTTGAAACTACTTCAACTAATTGGCTTGGAAAGATGAAATATAAAAGAATTAATATTGTTGAAAATGTTAATGAAAATTTTAGCCAAAAATTATGATCTGAGTCAAATTTTTCTTTTTCTTCGTCAAAATAAATTATTTTAATAATTCTTAAATAATAAAATGCTGCAACTACAGTTGAAAGTAAACCAACTATAGCCAAGAAATACATTGATTGTTCGATAACAGATTTGAATATATAAAATTTAGCAAAAAAACCGGCCAGCGGTGGTATTCCTGCTAATGAAAATAATATAATTAATAAAGATAGAGCTAATAGAGGATGATTTTTAGAAAGCCCTGATAAATCATTGATATCTTCATAGTATTCATTATTTCTCTTCATCATCAATAAACAAGAAAACAAACCTAAATTCATTATTATATAAATTGTTAAATAGATAATTGAACTTTGTATTCCCTCATTTGTTCCTGTAGCTAGTCCAGCTAAAGCGTACCCAATATGACCAATAGAACTATAAGCAATTAGTCGTTTAAGATTATTTTGTCCAATAGCAGCTACGGCACCAAACAACATTGAGGCAATAGATAAAAATACGATAATCATTTGCCACTGATCAATTAGATTTAAAAAAGGTACATATAAAAATCTAATAAATACTGTTAAAGCTGCAACTTTAGGTACCATAGTAAAAAACAACGTTACAGATGTAGGTGAACCTTCGTATACATCTGGTGCCCACATGTGAAATGGTACTGCAGATATTTTAAATGCCAAACCAACTAGAATAAAAACAATTCCAAATGTTAAAACATATTCTTCTGAATTTAATTTTGTTGCAATAATATCAAAATTTGTCGATCCAGAAAAACCATAAATTAAAGAACATCCGTATAAAAGTAATCCTGATGATAATGCACTAAGAACAAAATATTTAAGTCCTGCTTCAGATGATTTGAGCTGATCTCTATTAAATGTGGCTAAAACATACAATGCTAATGATTGCAATTCTAAGCCCATATAAAAAACTATTAAATCATTTGAGCTAATCATGATCATCATTCCTAAAACAGAGCATAAAATTAAAATTGAATATTCAATTTTTAAAATTTTAAATATTTTTAAATAAGTAGAGGAAATTACTAAAACTAAAGACGCAGCTATTAGTGTTACAATCTTCATAAATGAAGAAAGATAATCAATTATTACGCTTTCATTAAATAATAATATTGGATCAATATTCAAAGTTTCATTAAAAGTTAATACAGCTGTAATTATTAAAATAATTAATGATATGTTTTGAATTAAGTTTTCACTATTTCTCTTAAAAACACCTAAAATCAAAAGAAACATTATACTTAAAGAGATTAAAATTTCTGGCAAAATATAATTAAAGTTCAACATTTTTATCTTATCATTAGATTAATTTTATACATTTCGATTAAATCTTTAACTGATACTTCAATTGTATTTATCAATGGTTCTGGATAGAAACCAAAAAATAATGTTGGCAATGCTAAACTAATTAAAATTGTTAGTTCTGATTTGTTTAAATCTGGCATCTTTAATAAATCGTTATTAACAATTACTCCAAAAACTACTCTTTTATATAACCACAACATATAAGCAGCACCAAATATAACTCCTAAACTAGCAACAACTGCCACTAAAAAATTATCTTTGAAAGCACCCATTAAAATTAAAAACTCTCCAATAAAGCCACTTGTTCCAGGTAAACCTAAAGCTGCCAAAGTAAACAACATAAATAAAATAGAATATTTTGGTATTATATTAACTATTCCTCCATAAGAGTTTATCAACCTTGAATGCATTCTGTCATAAACTACACCCACGCATAAGAAAAGTGCAGCTGAAACTAAACCATGACTTATCATTTGAATTATACTTCCCTCTATTCCTTGTTGCTTTAGCGTAAATATACCCAGAGTAACAAAACCCATATGTGCTACAGATGAATATGCTATTAATTTTTTCATATCTTCTTGCATTAATGCTATTAGTGATGTGAATACTATTGCTATTAAACTTAAAATATAAACTAAAGGTGTAAATATTTCTGAAGCAAAAGGAAATAGACCTAGTGAAAATCTAATAAATCCATAACCAGCCATTTTTAAAAGTATTGC